>NZ_KE148387.1:8125-10004 GCF_000410615.1 Novosphingobium sp. B-7
AAGCCGTTCATCCTGCGCGGCAGTGGCGGGATGGCCAAGGCCGTGGTCGCGGCGCTGCGCGACGCGGGCTTTACCCAGGGCACGATCGTGGCGCGCAATGCCGAGGCTGGCCCGGCGCTTGCCGAACGCTATGGCTTTGCCTGGGCCAGCGACGTGCCCGCCGCCGGCGCGCCGCTGCTGGTCAACGTGACGCCGCTGGGCATGGAAGGGCCCGATGCCCAGGCGCTGGCCTTCCCGGCCGAAATGATCGCCGCCGCAGACGTGGCGTTCGACGTGGTGGCCCAACCGGCGCAAACGCCGTTCATCCTTGCCGCGCTGGCGGCCGGAAAGCCGGTCGTTTCGGGGGCCGAGGTCATCGTCCTTCAGGCAGTGGAGCAGTTCGTGCTCTATACCGGGGTGCGTCCGTCGGCCGACCTCGTGATCGAGGCCGCACGCTTTGCCCACGGCGACGCCACGGCCGCGCGCCTGGCAGCGACCGGCCTCTAGGCGCCGCGCCGGCATAACGCCGCGCAAACAACTGGCAACATTCCCGCAAGGCCCCCTTTCCGTGGCTGTGGCACATCCTATATGATGCGCCACAGCCACGACGGCCCCTGATCGGCCGCCGGCAAGGCGCAGGAAGGACATGAGGGATATGGGCAAGGCCGAGGTCGAATTTCCCGAGCCGCCGTTTGCCATCGACGATGTTGTCGCACACCTGCGCCGGGTGCGCGAGGGCTGGCGCGATGCACGCAGCAAGCGCGGCGATTACGGCGCGGTCGGCTTCCCCTCGCGCCACGCGCTGGGCCGGATCATCGATGTACTGGCCGCCGCATTGTTCCCGCTGCGCCTGGGCCCGGCCGAAGTGACCGCCGCCAACGAAGACATCTTCGTTGCCGCCAGCCTGCAATCGGCCCTGCCCCTGCTAGCCGCGCAAGTGCGGATGGAATTGCACTACAGCCATCCCCAGGATTGCAACGCCACTGTCGATGCCGAGGTCAACCGCATCGTCACCGCGCTCGCCGCGCGCCTCCCGGAAATCCGCCGCCTGCTCGACAGCGACGTCGAAGCCGCGTTCGACGGCGATCCCGCCGCGCGCTGCGTCGATGAAGTGCTGCTGTGCTATCCGTTCGTCACCGCCGTGCTGCATCACCGCGTGGCGCACGAGCTTTACAAGCTGGGCGCCCCGCTGGTGGCGCGCATCCTGGCTGAAATCGCCCATTCGCGCACCGGCATCGATATTCATCCCGGCGCCACGATTGGTGAGCGTTTCTTCATCGATCACGGCACCGGCGTGGTGATCGGGCAGACCGCGATCATCGGCAAGCGGGTGCGAATCTACCAGGCCGTAACGCTCGGCGCGCGGAGTTTCAGCACCGACGAGGAAGGCCGCCTGGTCAAGGACGAGGCGCGCCATCCGATCATCGAGGATGACGTGACAATCTACGCCGGCGCCACGATCCTGGGCCGCGTCACCATCGGCCGCTGCTCGGTGATCGGCGGCAATGTCTGGCTGACGCGCTCCGTTCCCCCGGGCAGCCGCGTGCGCCAGACGCAGGCGAGCGTGACCGTGGAAGCGGGCGATCCCTGCGATTGATTGTTTACGGGCTTGGGGCCCGAAACATGCCCTCCCCTAACCCCTCCCGCCAGCGGGAGGGGGACTTTCAGTAGTGCCCCTTAGACTCCCCTCCCGCGTGCGGGAGGGGCTGGGGGAGGGCATGTTTTATTCCCTCAAAGCTTGCCCACCAGCTCCGGCACGGCGGTAAACAGATCAGCCACCAGGCCCACGTCGGCCACCTGGAAGATCGGCGCGTCTTCATCCTTGTTGATGGCGATGATGGTCTTTGAGTCCTTCATCCCGGCAAGGTGCTGGATCGCCCCGGAAATGCCCACCGCGACA
>NZ_APCQ01000710.1:0-1152 GCF_000410615.1 Novosphingobium sp. B-7
CGGGCGCGGCAGCGGCACGGCGCGGGGATCGCCCTCACGCGCCAGGCGCTCTACCGCCGGGCCACCGGGATAGCCCAGGCCAAGCACCTTGGCCGTCTTGTCGAACGCCTCGCCAAGCGCATCATCGATCGTGGTGGCCAGGCGGCGATAGCGGCCCAGCCCCATGACTTCCAGGATCTGGCAATGCCCGCCCGAGACCAGCAACAGGCAATAGGGATAGGCCAAGGCGGGCTCTGCCAGGCGCGGCGAGAGCGCGTGCCCTTCAAGATGATTGATGCCGATCAGTGGCTTGCCACTGGCCATGGCCAGCGCCTTGCCCGTCACCAGCCCGACCATGACCCCGCCGATCAGGCCCGGCCCGGCCGTGGCGGCAATGGCGTCCATGTCGTCCAGCGTCAGCCCGGCATCGGCCAGCGTGGCGGCCACCATCGGGGCGATAACATCGGCATGGGCACGGGCGGCAATTTCGGGCACAACCCCGCCATAGGGCCGATGCGCGTCATCCTGCGAGGCGATGCGCTGGGCCACGATACGGGCGGCAAGCGTGGTGGCGCTGCCGTCGATAACGGCAACGGCGGTTTCGTCACACGAGGATTCTATGCCAAGGATCAGGGCCATGCGGAGCTTTCCCTTAGAGATAATCCCGTTTACGGCAAGCCAAGCATGATCAACCCGTCTCACAACCCGTCGCAGGCGCCCGACAAACCGTTGCGCCTTGGCCCCCGCCGCTCGCCCTTGGCCATGGCTCAGGCCGAGGAAACCCGCGCGCGGCTGTGCGCGGCGCACGGCTGGCCCGAAAGCGCGGTGGAACTGTGCCCGCAGGTGGCCAGCGGCGATCGCATCCAGGACCGCCCGCTCGCCGAAATAGGCGGCAAGGCGCTGTGGACCAAGGAACTCGACGCGGCGCTGCTGCACGGCGAGATCGATTTTGCGGTCCATTCGATGAAGGATGTGGAAACCATCCGCCCGGACGAGATCACGATCGCTGCCGTGCTGCCACGCGCCGATGTGCGCGATGTCCTGGTGGGTGCGGCCAGCATCGCCGCGATTCCGCCCGGCGCCAAGGTGGGCACCAGCGCGCCGCGCCGCGCGGCGCAGATGCTGCACGCCCGGCCCGATCTGGAAATCGTGTCGTTTCGCGGCAACGTCGCC
>NZ_KE148388.1:0-3767 GCF_000410615.1 Novosphingobium sp. B-7
TCGATGGCGAAGGGCTGCCCACCGCCCCGCGCAAGCTGGTCGATGCCGGGCGCCTGACCGGCTGGCTGATGGACAGTGCCGCCGCGCGCCAGCTGGGCGCCGTGCCCACCGGCCATGCCTCACGTGGGGGATCGGGCGCACCGCATGTCACCGCCGGCAATGTGGTGATCGAGCCGGGCACGCTGACCCGCGCGCAGCTGATCGCCGATATTGCCGATGGCGTCTATGTCACCGAACTGATCGGCAGCGGCGTCAACGGCGTGACCGGCGATTACAGCCGCGGCGCCGCCGGCTTTCGCATCGTCAACGGCGAAATCGCCGGCCCGATCGCGGAGTTTACCGTGGCCGGCAACCTGCTGGCCATGTTTGCCGCGATGATCCCGGCCAGCGATCTCAAGATCGAACGCGGGATCGACGTGCCCACCCTGCGCATCGATGGCATGAGTGTGGCGGGCGACTGAGGCGCGGCAGCGTTTTTTGTTTTCACACGAAGCCACGAAGGCACGAAGAAGGACAGACCCGCTCTCTTCGTGCCTTCGTATGGGCTCGATTTATCCGCGCGCCATGCCCAGCGCCATGCGTTCCAGCACATCGCCCATGGCTTGCGCCACCTCGGCATCGGCCGGCGCCACCTCGGCAATCGCGCGGCGCATCGCCTGGGCCCACTGACCGGCGGTTGTGGCGTCGATGGGAAACGGCTTGTGCATCGACATCATGCACTTGCCGGGATTGGTTTCCCACCAGTCACGCGGGCCGCCGCACCATCCCGCCAGGAAGCTGGGCAGCGATGCGCGCATCGGTGCCAGGTCTGCCGCATGCATCGCCCGCAGCGCGGCATAGGCCGGATTGCTTTCCATGAGGTCATAGAACCGCTCGGTGATCGCGCGCAGCGTAGCGTGGCCGCCGATGCGGGCAAATGGCGTTTCAACGGATTCGGCAGCAGCTGCCATGACAGGCCTTTCGCGCAAGGGAGGGGATGCTTGCCCCTAACCGCCCCTGCCCCCAGCCACCTTGACCGGCATCAATCCGCCACCATCGCGCGCAAGGTGTCCAGCCGGTCGGCCTCGTGCGCGGGCTTGTCGCTGCGGATGCGGTGGATGCGCGGGAAACGCATGGCCAGGCCCGATTTGTGCCGCTTGCTGGCATGGACCGAATCGAACGCCACCTCCAGCACCAGCTGGCGATCAACCTCGCGCACCGGGCCAAAGCGGTTGACCGTGTGCTGGCGCACATGGCGATCGAGCCACTTCAGTTCCTCGTCGGTAAAGCCGAAATAGGCCTTGCCCACCGGCAACAGGTCGGCCCCCGCATCGGGATCGCCATCCCAGCAACCGAACGTGAAATCGGAATAGAACGACGATCGCTTGCCGCTGCCGCGCTGGGCATACATCAGCACGCAATCGATCAGCAGCGGATCGCGCTTCCACTTGTACCACAGCCCGGCGCGGCGCCCGGACACATAGGGCGCATCGCGCCGCTTGAGCATCACCCCCTCGATCGCATCATCCCGTGCACGCGCGCGAATTTCGGCCAGCTGGTCCAGATTGTCGGCCTCGATCACCGCCGAAATATCAAAGCGCTGCGGATCGAGCTGCGGCATCAGCGCCTCCAGCCGGGCGCGCCGCGCGGCCCAGCCCAGCGGCCGCAGGTCTTCGCCCTGCAGCTGCAACACGTCATACAATCGCACGAACGCAGGATAATCGGCCAGCATCGCCTTGCTCACGCTCTTGCGCCCCAGCCGCTGTTGTAGCGCGTTGAAGCTGGCCGCGCCGCCCGCTTCGCCGCCCTGGTGGCTGCCGCGCACCAGCAGTTCCCCATCCAGCACCGCCGGGATTTGCAACGCGCCGATCAGTTCGGGAAAACTCGCGGAAATATCATCGCCACCGCGCGAATAGAGCCGGGTTTGCCCAGCCACATGCACCAGTTGCACACGGATGCCGTCCCATTTCCATTCCGCCGCAAACGCGTGCAGGTCCACCACCGTATCTTCCAGCGGCTGGGCCAGCATGAACGGGCGGAACAGTGGCAGGCTTTGCGCATCGGGCGGCGGCGCGCCATCAGCGGCCCAGGCAAACAGATCGGCATAGGGCGGCGCCTGGCCGTGCCACAGCTCTTCCACCTGCTCCACATCCACGCCAAACGCCTGGGCAAACGCCACCTTGGCCAGCCGCGTCGACAGGCCGATGCGCATCGCCCCGGTCGCCAGCTTGAGCAGGGCATAGCGGCCATTGGCATCGAGCCGGTCGAGCAATCCGGCCAGCCGCTCCGCCGCCGTGGCGCGGGTGGCGCCGGCCAAAACTTCCACCGCTTCGCTCACGCTGGGCGTGGGCGGCTGCGGTGTCTGGGGTTCGGGCCACAGCAGGCTGGCGGTTTCCGCCGTATCGCCCACATAATCGCGCGACAGGCGCCACAGCACCTCGTCCACCCGCGCATCGAGCAGCGCGCGTATTGTGCCCGCCTTTACCGCTGGAAAATTCAGCCCATCGGTCAGCGCCGCCAGCGCCCAGCCGCGATCGGGATCGGGAGTATCGCGCAGATACTGCGCCAACAGCGCCAGCTTGCCATTGCGCGATCGGGTATAGACCAGGCCATCGACCAGGGCGGCAAAGCGTTCCATCGCTCAATCGTCCTCGTCTTCATAGCCGACCATGGCCAGCGCGCGGGCCTTGCGCTGGTGCAACGCGCACCAGCGCAACAGCGCTTGCTCACGGCCATGGGTGATCCAGGTTTCAGCCGGATTTACCTCAGTAATCGTCTTGGTCAGTTCGTCCCAATCAGCATGGTCGGAAATCACCAGCGGCAGTTCCACATTGCGCTGCCGCGCCCGCTGCCGCACCCGCATCCAGCCCGATGCCATGGCAGTGATCGGATCGGGCAGGCGGCGGCTCCAGCGGTCGTTGAGCGCCGATGGCGGGCAGACCACGATATGCCCGGCCAGTTCCGCCTTGGCCACACCGGCGGCCGGGCGCAGTTCGCCCAGATCGATGCCCCATTCGCGATAGAGCGCGCACATCCGCTCCATCGCGCCATGCAGAAAGATCGGCGCATCGTGCCCGGCGCGGCGTAGTTCGGCGATCAGGCGCTGCGCCTTGCCCAGGGCATAGGCACCCACCAGCACGCAGCGCTGCGGATGGGCCGCCTGCGTTTCGCGCAGCCGCGCGATTTCCTCGGCGATCGGCGGGTGGCGAAACACCGGCAGGCCAAAGGTCGCCTCGGTAATGAACACGTCGCACGGCACCGGCTCGAACGGGGCGCACGTTGGGTCGGGGCTGCGCTTGTAATCGCCGGTCACCACCACGCGCTGCCCGTCGCGCTCCAGCAGGATCTGCGCCGATCCCAGCACGTGGCCCGCCGGCACGAACGTGGCACGGATGCCGCCGGGCAGAGCGATGGTCTCGCCATAGTCCACGCTCTGCGCGCCTTCGGGCATCACGCCATAGCGCAGGCCCATGATCGCCAGTGTCGCCGCCGTGGCCACGGTCTGGCCATGGCCGCCCCGCGCATGGTCAGAATGGCCATGGGTGACCAAGGCCTGCGGCACCGCATGGGCTGGATCGATCCACGCATCAGCGGGGGGCAGATAGATGCCCTGCGGCTCGGGGCGAATCCAGGCAAGATCGATGGGCATGTGCCATCACAATGGCCCGCCTGCCGGTTGGGTTCCAGATGAGCGTTGGGGCGAGGTTCGGGCCCCTCCGTCAGGCCTTCGGCCTGCCACCTCCCCGCAAAGCAGGGAGGATCAAAAAATCCTCCCCATCACCGATGGG
>NZ_KE148388.1:3806-6158 GCF_000410615.1 Novosphingobium sp. B-7
AGAAGAAAGGAAGGGGCGAGCGCCAAGCCCGCCCCTCCGTCGGGCCTTGCGGCCCGCCACCTCCCCGCGAGGCGGGGAGGATCATACGCGTTCAGGCGCCCTGCGGCTGCAGCCCGCCATTGCTGCCACCGCCCAGGAAGCGGCGGCCGGCGCGCGGCACCGTGGCACCGGGTGCGGCGATCGGCCGGGCCGGACCACCAAAGGTTTCCGGGCGTTCCAGCTGGCCGCCATCGACGAGGATCTTGATCTCGTCACCGGTCAGCGTTTCATATTCCAGCAGCGCCTGGGCCAGCACGTGCAGCTTGTCTTCATTGGCGCGCAGGATGTCGACCGCGCGGGCATAGCCCTGGTCGACCAGCGCACGGATTTCGCTGTCGATCAGCTTGTTGGTCTCTTCCGAGGCCATCATGCGGGCCGAACCGCCCATGCCGAGATAGCCTTCCTGCTGGTCTTCATACTGCAGCGGCCCAAGCTTTTCCGACATGCCCCACTTGGTCACCATCGAACGCGCCAGGCCCGTGGCATACTGGATGTCGCCCGATGCGCCCGACGACACCTTGTCATGGCCAAAGATGATTTCTTCGGCCACGCGCCCGCCCATCGAAACCGACAGGTTCGCGTGCATCTTGTCGCGGTGATAGGAATAGCTGTCCCGCTCGGGCAGGCGCATGACCATGCCCAGCGCGCGGCCGCGCGGGATGATCGTCGCCTTGTGGATCGGGTCAGACGCCGGTTCGAACACCGAGACGATGGCATGGCCGGCCTCGTGATAGGCGGTCATCTTCTTTTCGTCTTCGGTCATGACCATGGAGCGGCGTTCCGCGCCCATCATCACCTTGTCCTTGGCGTCTTCGAATTCCTGCATGGCGACCAGGCGCTTGTTGCGGCGCGCGGCCAGCAGGGCGGCTTCGTTGACCAGGTTGGCCAGGTCCGCACCCGAAAAGCCGGGGGTGCCGCGTGCGATCACGCGGGGGTTCACGTCGGGTGCCAGCGGCACCTTCTTCATGTGCACGCCCAGGATCTTTTCGCGGCCCTCGATATCGGGCACCGGCACCACCACCTGTCGGTCAAACCGGCCGGGACGCAGCAGCGCGGGATCGAGCACGTCGGGGCGGTTGGTGGCAGCGATGATGATGATGCCTTCGTTGGCCTCGAAACCATCCATTTCCACCAGCAGCTGGTTCAGCGTCTGCTCGCGCTCGTCATTGGAATTGCCCAGGCCGTGGCCACGATGGCGGCCGACCGCGTCGATTTCGTCGATGAAGACGATGCACGGCGCATTCTTCTTGGCCTGCTCGAACATGTCGCGCACGCGGCTGGCGCCGACGCCCACGAACATTTCGACAAAGTCCGAACCGGAAATGGTGAAGAACGGCACGCCTGCTTCACCCGCGATGGCGCGGGCCAGCAGGGTCTTGCCGGTGCCGGGCGAACCGACCAGCAGCGCGCCCTTGGGAATCTGCCCGCCGAGCTTGGAAAAGCGGCTGGGATCGCGCAGGAATTCCACGATTTCCTGCAGTTCCTCGCGCGCTTCGTCGATGCCAGCAACGTCATCGAACGTCACTCGGCCCGAACGCTCGGTCAAAAGCTTGGCCTTGGACTTGCCAAAGCCCATCGCGCCCGAACCGCCACCCTTCTGCACCTGGCGCAGGGCGAAGAACGCCACGCCCAAGATCAGCAGGAACGGCAGCGACTGCGCCAGCACCCAGACCAGCATGTTGGGTTCTTCCTGCGCCTTGCCGGTGTAGGGCACGTTGTTATCCTGCAACAACTTGGGTAGCAGATCCTTGTCACCATCCACCGGGGTGGTGGTGAACGTCTGGTCGTTCTTCAGGGTGCCGGTGATCTTGTCCGCGCCGATCTGCACGTCGCGAACGGCGCCTTCGGCCACGCGGGCGCGGAAATCGGAATAGCCGATCTGCGTGCCCGAAGCATCTCCGCGCGCCCCGAACATCGAGACCACCAGCAATAGCGCAAGGAAGATGCCTCCCCACACCAGTAGACTCTTGATCCAGGGATTACCCTGCGGCTGGTCATCGTTCATGGGCGTCACGCAATCCTTTCAGACAGGGAAGGTAGGTGCGATCCGCTGAATGGCAAGTTGCCGAATCGTGCCCATGCTGTCCAAGGTGGCAATAACGGCACAAATGCGGCGCTTTTCACCCCGTGCGATGGGGCGGAACGCGCAAAAACTGCCAGGTTGCCCCATTCCCCTTGCCACGCAAGCCGGCCAGCGTCGCCACTTGCCCGGCCGCTAGCGCGGCATGCCAGCGCGCCAGTTCGGCGCCGCGCGGCACAGGCGTGGCCCCCATCGCCTGCAGCACCAGCTCCAGCACGCGCAGGGCCAGTGCC
>NZ_APCQ01000716.1:0-917 GCF_000410615.1 Novosphingobium sp. B-7
GGCCAAAGAACACCGCCGTCACCGCGCTGCCATCGCGGCTGATCGGGCTGGTGCCATCGGGCCGCACCCCGGCATAGTTGCGCGGCACGAACTCGCGGCAATAGCTGGGCAGATGCTCGGCGCAGCGCGGGCAGTGACCGCAGCTGGAAAAGCCCAGCACCACCGTGTCGCCGGGCGCCAGGTCGGTCACCGCGCTGCCCACCGCCTCCACCACGCCGGCGCCTTCATGGCCCAGCACGGCCGGCAGCGGCAGCGGCACGAACTGATCGCGAAAGACCAGGTCGGTATGGCACAGCCCCACCCCGGCAATGCGCACCAGCACCTCGTTGGCCTGGGGCGCGCCCAGGTCCACCGTTTCCACGCTGAAATCGCTGTGCGGCGCCACGGCCAGGGCTGCGGTGATCTTCATCGGCATCGTCCTTTCGCGGCGCCTTACAGCGCCATGATCACGGATTTGGGTTCGAGATAGGCGTCCAGCACTTCGCTGCCGTTTTCGCGGCCGATGCCCGATGCCTTCATCCCGCCAAAGGGAAAGGCGGGATCGGCCACCAGGATGCAGTTGGCAAAGACCGTGCCGGCCTCCAGCCGCGCCGCGGCATGGTGCGCGGTGGCATGGTCGCGCGTCCACACATGCGCGGCCAGGCCATAGGCGCTGTCGTTGGACAGCGCGATCACCTCGTCCAGGTCGTCGAACGCGGTCACTGCCAAGACCGGGCCAAACACCTCTTCGCGCGCCACCTCGGCATCGGGTGGCACATCGCGCAGCACTGTCGGCGCCAGGAAATGCCCGGTTTCCGGCAGCGTCACGCGGCGTTCCACCGCGGCAATGCCGGCGTCCCGTGCGCGCGCGACAAAGCCGGCCACGCGCGCCTGCTGCCGCGCGCTCACCAGCGGGCCAAGCTGGCTCTCGCGATCGG
>NZ_KE148389.1:0-3561 GCF_000410615.1 Novosphingobium sp. B-7
CGGCTGAGCGGCAGTGGCGCCGGTTCGCTGGCCAGCACGGCCTGCCAGGCAGACAGCGTGCCCGCCACGGTATTCGCCGCCAGCGGCCCACGCCACGGCACCGTGGCATGCCCCGCATAGCGCGCCAGATCAGCCGCTTGCGCCGCGCCGCCCACGCCATGCACGCCATGAACGCGGCCGTCGCTCTCGCGGATCAGCCAGAAGCCATCGCCGCCGATCCCGGTCATGTGCGGATAGACGACCGCCAGCGTCGCGGCGACCGCGATTGTCGCCTGCGCAGCGCTGCCGCCGTCTTTCAGCACATCGAGGCCGGCCTCTGCAGCCAGGTAATGCGGTGCCGTCACGATGCCGCCACGTCCGCTGACGGTGTGAAGAGTTCGTGCCATGGCGCCGCTCAATCCGGCAGGCCAGCGACGAAAGCGCGTACTACCGTGGCCGCGTTTACCGATGCCAGGTGATCGAACACATATTCCATGTTGCGATCGGCGTCCCCGCCCGCCAGGTCAGACAGCGAGCGGAACACGATCGCCGGCACGCGGTTGGCATAGGCCACCTGGATCACCGCGGCGCTTTCCATGTCGAGCAGGCGGGCATGCCAGGCGCGGAACAGGTATTCGCGGAATTGGGCATTGTCGGCATAGACGCCGGCCGAAACGCCGGTGCCGCCCACCTCAACCTTGGGATCATGCGGCAGGCACAGCTTGGCCTCCGCGCTCATCCCGGACGAAGGCGCCACGCAGCGCTTGAGCGTGAGGCCGGCAGTCACCTTGCGGGCCAGCGCGACAAGCGCGGGATCAGCGTCGAGCAGGATGTGGTTGGTAGCAGGCTGCGCCGCATTGCCCACGCGCGTGCCATTGGGAAAGATGAACTGCCAATTTTCCGGCGCGCCGGCCGGGCTTGGCGCCGGGGTCTGCCAGCCGTGGTCGGTCTGGCGGGCAAACATCACTTCCAGATACTGGCCCCAGTGTTCGGGCACGGCAACGTCCCCGATATTGAGCGCCGGGTCCACCCCGCCGGCCACGCCGGAAAAGACCACGCGCTTGACCTTGAAATGGTCGATCGCCAGCTGGGTGTTCATCGCCGCATTGACCATGCTGACGCCACTCGACATCAGGATCACCGGGCGCCCCGCCAGCGTACCCAGCACGATCTCGCGATCGTTGATCTTCACGCGGCGGCCATGGGTGATCACCGCCGCCATGGCTTCCCATTCGGGGGCATAGGCGGTGAGTACCAGCGTACGCGGCGTGGGATCGAGCACAGTGGCCGTGGCGTGGGCGGCCTGCGGCAGGGCGAGCAGCGCGGCAGCGGCCGCCAGGATCGCTTTCATCCGCCGCATCACGCTGCCCCCATCCACACGAAGCGGGCGACGAACAGCGCCGCCAGCACGAACAGGAACCAGTCGCTCTTGCGCGCCCGGCCGCGCAGCAGGGTCAGCACGGCATGGGCGGTGATGCCCAGCGCCAGGCCATTGGCGATCGAGAAGGTGAGCGGGATCATCGCCACGGTCAGGAACGCCGGGATCGCCGCCATCGGGTCTTCCCATTCCACCTCGGTCAACGGCAGCAGCATCAGGCCGCCCACGATGATCAGCGCCGGGGCGGTGGCCGCCAGCGGCACGAGCTGGGCATAGGGCGCTACAAACATCGTGGCAAAGAACAACACGCCGGTGACGATCGCGGTCAGGCCGGTGCGCCCGCCAGCCTGCACGCCGGCCGCGCTTTCCACGTATGACGTCACCGTGCTGGTGCCGGCCAGCGCGCCCACCATGGTAGCCACGGCATCGGTGATGAGAATGCGGTTGAGGCCGGGAATGCGCCCCGCCTTGTCCATCAGGCCGGCGCGCTTGGTCACGGCCACGAGCGTGCCGATATTGTCGAACAGATCGACGAACAGGAACACGAAGACGATCTCGACCACCCCGCCCGACAGCTTGAGCACGCCGGGCAGATCGAGCTGGAAGGCGGTGGCCGTCAGCGCATCGAGCGAGTAGGGCTGCGGCGCCACGTGAACCATGCCGGCAAACCACCCGACGAGCGTGGTGGCAACGATGCCCAGCAGCATGGCGCCGCGCACGTTCCACACCGACAGCACGCCGATGATCAGCAGCCCCAGCAGCGCCAGTGCCGGCCCCGCGCTCTTGAGATCGCCCAGCGCCACCAGCGTGGCCGGATTGCCCACGACAATGCCCGCATCCTTAAGCCCGATGAAGCCGATGAACAGGCCGATGCCCCCGGCCACGGCGGCAAACAGATAATTCGGGATAACTGCCACGATCAGCTGGCGCACCCCGGTCAGCGTCAGGATCAGGAACACCAGCCCCGAAATCATCACGCAGCCCAGGCCCACCTGCCACGGCACGTGCATCTGCCCCACCACGGTGAACGCGAAATAGGCGTTGAGGCCCATGCCCGGTGCCAGGGCCAGCGGCGTATTGGCGGCAACCCCCATCAGGATCGAGGCAAAGGCCGCGGCAAAGCATGTCGCCGCCGCCACGGCCGCCACCGGCATTCCCGCCTGACCCAGGATCGAAGGATTGACCAGCACGATATAGGCCATGGTCAGGAACGTGGTGGCCCCCGCCACCACTTCGGTGCGCAGGTTCGTGCCGCGCCCGGAAAAATCAAAATAGGCGCCGATCCGCTGCGCCATGCCACCTGTCATTGCCGTTCCCCTGCGAAATCTTGCGGCGCGAGTGCCCCCGGCGCGGTTGCCCCGACCACGCCCTGTTCTTCCAGCATTTGTGCACACGCGAAAAGAGCCGTTTCGCCATGGCGCCTGCCGATCAGTTGCAGCCCCAGCGGCAATTGCCCGGGCCGCGCCAAGGGCACGCACAACGCGGGCAGCCCCAGAAACGTGATCGGCTGGGTATGAATGCCCAGATCGGCCCGCGCCGGCACCATGGCGCCATCGATCAGGATGCGCGGATCGGCGATAAGCGGCGCGACGCAGGGTGCGGCGGGCGCGACCAGCACATCCACGCCCTGCGCTTCGAACAGCGCGTCGATATCGGCCCGCGCCTGCGCCCGCAACGCCTGCGCCGCATCATAGAGCGCGCGGGGCAGCAGGCTTCCGGCAATCAGCCGGTCGCGCACGGCGGGATCGTATTCCAGTGCCGCGCGCGCCAGGTCGGCGCGGTGCAGGTTGCCGCCTTCATAGGCCGTAATAAGGAACGCCGCCGAACGATACCGCGCCAGATCGGGCAAGGTGAGGCACGGCCCCTGCCCCACGACAGCGGCGATCGCCACGCGCTGTGCCGGATCTAGGTTTTCGGCAAAGCGACCGCCCAGCATGCCCACACGCGGCGGCGCCAACGGCGCGGCGTCGGCATGGCCCGACAGGATCGTCCAGATCGCGCGCAGATCGGCCAGGTTGCCAGTAAACGGCCCGATGTCGTCAAAGCTGTGGGCAAAGGGAAAGGTGCCATCCACGGGCAGATCGGCATGCGTGGGCTTCAGCCCATAAAGCCCGCACAGGCTGGCCGGCACGCGGATCGAGCCATTGGTGTCCGATCCCAGCGCAAAGGCCAGATGCCCGGCCGCCACCACGGCCGCCGATCCG
>NZ_KE148389.1:3571-3995 GCF_000410615.1 Novosphingobium sp. B-7
CCGATCCGCCGGATGATCCCCCCGCCAGGCGCGTGGGATCGTGCGGGTTGCGCGTGGTGCCATGGTGAGCGTTGATCGTGGCAAAGCCATAGGCGAACTCGTCCATGTTCAGCGTCGCCACCAGCACGGCCCCGGCATCGCGCAAGCGCGTGATCGCCACGGCATCGCTGGCGGCCGGCGCGGCATTGGCGCGCACCGCCGAACCGGCCGTGGTTACCTCCCCCGCCACGTCGAACAGATCCTTGACGCCATAGGGCACCCCGGCAAGCGGGCCAGGATCGATCCCTTGCGCCACGTGTGCGTCGATCCGCGCGGCTTCGTCCAGCGCGCGGGCGGGCAACAGGCGGGTAACGGCAACATGGCGATCGGCCGCCAGGCGCGAAAGCGCCGCCTGCGCCAGATCGAGCGCGCGCACGCGCCCGGC
>NZ_KE148389.1:4039-23750 GCF_000410615.1 Novosphingobium sp. B-7
ACGCCGCAATCATGCCTGGTCGTCCCCGGCAAAGATCGCGGCATGGCGGGCCAGCAGCGCGAGGTTCGCCACAACGCCGGGCAGGCAGGGCGCCGGAATCTGCCACCCGTCTTGCCCGGCGCGGGCTTGCGCCTCTGCCTCGGTACGGGGCAGCGCTTGGGCGTCGTGCGGCGCTGCGGCGCGGTGGTTCGGGACGGGATCGGCCATGTCGGTGGCGATGATAGCTGCCACCCCCCTATCGATCCAACGCAATGATCGGAACGGATCGTTGCAAAAATTAGCGCAGGGTAGCGCCGGCCATTGCCTGTTCGCGCGCAGCCTCCGCTTGTGCAGCGGCCAGCACGCGCAGCACGTTGCCCGACCAGATCTTGGCCACGTCCGCCTCGCTATAGCCGGCATGGAGCAGCGCAGCCGTCAGCTTGGGCAGATCGGCCACATCATCCAGGCCGGCCACCCCGCCGCCGCCGTCCCAATCCAGCCCGATGCCGACATGATCGACACCCGCCACTTTCAGGGCGTGCAACAGATTGGCCATCACATCGTCAAAGCCCGCGCGCACCTCGGGCCACTGCCTGTCGATCGCATGGCGCTGCGCCAGATAATCGGCCCGCTCTGCCGCGCTCAACACGCGGTCTTCGGGAAAGCGTTGCTCCAGCGCATCAAGCGCGGCCTTGCGTTGCGGGCTTTGCACCAGCTTTTTGACATAGACCGAGTTGATCTGGATGACGCCACCCTGCGCTGCCAGCGCGCGCAAATGCGCGTCGTCGATATTGCGCGGATGGTCATAGACCGCCTTGCAGCCCGAATGGGTCAGGATGATCGGCGTCTTTGACAGGCGCAGCGCATCGTCGAGCGCGGCGTCGGAACTGTGCGAAAGATCGGGCACCACGCCCAGGCGGTTCATTTCCGCCAGCAGTTGCACCCCTGCCGGGCTCAGCCCGTCCCACTTGGGCGTGTCGGTGCTGCTGTCGGCAAACTGGTTGGTCTTGAAATGGGCAAAGCCGGAAATGCGCACACCCAGCGCGTAGAACGCCTGGAGCAGCGTGGGATCATCGCCCAGCGGCCAGGCATTCTCGATCGACAGATAGACCACGCGGCGGCCACCGGCGGCGATCTGCGCGGCGTCGGCGGCGCGGTCTGCCAGGGCAAAGTCCTGGGGATGGGCCGCGACCATCGCGTGGATCGCCACGGCACGGCGCAGCGCATAATCGCGCGCGGCGCGCGTGCTGGCCGGATCGAGCGGTCCCTGCGGCGTATAGATCGCCCAGAACCCACCATCGAGCCCGCCCGCGACCATGCGCGGCACGTCAACCTGGGTATAATCATCGCCGGCGCTGTGGCGCTGCACGATCGACCACCCCGGCAAGACCAGCGAGGCCGGCGTATCGAGGTGGGTATCGAGCGTCAGCAGGCGTTCGTGCAGCGTGCGCTCTGCCTTGGTGGGCACAGGGGCATCGGCCATGGCCGGCAAGGCCAGCAGGGCGGCAAGCGGAGCGAACGCGAGGGGGAGGAAGCGCATGGCCCTTCATCCGGCTTTCCCTCTGGCGGCGCAAGGGGTAGAGGCGCACCCCATGTTGCGCCTTACCGAACTCAAGCTGCCGCTCGACCACGCCCCCGAAGCCATGCTGCCGGCCATCGCCGCGCGGCTTGGCGTGGCCGAAGCGCAGATCCTGCGCCATGCCGTGGCCAAGCGCGGCAACGACGCGCGCCGCAAGAACGCGATCCAGCTGGTCTATGCGGTTGACGTCACGCTCAGCCCGCAGGACGAGGCCGAAGTGCTTGTCCGCTTGGCTGGCGACAATCATGTGCGCCCCACGCCCGACACTTCCTACCGCTTTCCCGTGCGCGCACCCGAAGGGTGGCAGGCGGGCGAAGGCGAGCGCCCGGTGGTGATCGGTGCTGGCCCGTGCGGCCTGCTGGCCGGGCTGATCCTGGCGCAGATGGGCCTGCGCCCGATCATCATCGAGCGTGGCAAGGCCGTGCGCGAACGCACCAAGGATACCTGGGCGCTATGGCGCAAATCGGTGCTGACGCCGGAATCCAACGTGCAGTTCGGTGAAGGCGGCGCCGGCACCTTTTCCGATGGCAAGCTCTACAGCCGCATCAAGGACCCGCGCCACCTGGGCCGCAAGGTGCTGGTGGAGTTCGTGAAAGCCGGCGCGCCCGATGATATCCTGACCGAAGCGCACCCCCATATCGGCACGTTCCGCCTGGTCACGATGGTCATGTCGATGCGCGAGACGATCGAGAAGCTGGGCGGCGAATACCGCTTTGGCACGCGGGTGGACGATTTTGCGGTCGAGACCGACGCCGCCGGCGAGCGCCGCCTTGCCGGCCTGCACTTGTCCAACGGTGAATACCTGCCCGCGCGCCGCGTCATCATGGCGGTCGGCCATTCGGCGCGCGATACGTTCGAAGTGCTGTATCAGCGCGGCGTGCATATCGAGGCCAAGCCCTTTGCCATCGGCGTGCGGATCGAGCATCCGCAAAGCCTGATCGATCAGGCCCGCTATGGCGCCTGTGCCAAGCATCCCATCCTGGGGCCGGCGGCCTATGCCCTGGCGCACCAGTGCAGCAATGGGCGTTCGGTCTATAGCTTCTGCATGTGCCCGGGCGGGCGCGTGGTCGCTGCCGCCAGCGAGGAAGGCCGCGTGGTGACCAACGGGATGAGCCAATATTCCCGCGCTGAATTCAACGCCAACTCGGGCCTGGTGGTGGACATCACGCCCGAGCGCGATTTCCCTGGCCATCCGCTGGCCGGCATTGCGCTGCAACGCCATTGGGAAGAGCGGGCCTTCGTGGCCGGCGGATCGAATTATCAGGCGCCGGGCCAGAAGGTGGGTGATTTCCTGGCCGGCAAGCCCAGCAGCGCGTTCGGCAGCATCGTGCCATCCTATCAGCCGGGCGTGCATCTAACCGCGCTGGAAGAATGCCTGCCCGATTTCGTCACCGACGCGCTGCGCGAGGCGCTTCCCGTCTTCGGTCGGCAGATGGCGGGCTATGATCATCCCGATGTGGTGATGACGGGGGTGGAAACGCGCACGTCTTCGCCAGTGCGGATCACCCGCGGCAAGGATCTGCAAAGCCTCAATACCCGGGGGCTCTATCCGGCAGGCGAAGGCGCTGGCTATGCCGGCGGCATTCTTTCGGCGGCGGTCGACGGCATTCGCGCGGCAGAAGCGCTGGCGCAGGACCTTTTGGCCGGGTGATTCGTGGCCTTGGCGACGGTGCGCGACGGCAGGAGCCATCCTGCAAGGCCGTTGCGGCCAGTTGCGGCCACAGATGCATACCAATGCATTTTGGATTGGTATTTTTTCTGGGCTGGATCGCGGTCTGACAGCGCTGCGCTGCAAAATCATAAAATCGTTTGCATTTTCAGGGATTCTGCTTGGCTGCCGCTGTCAATCCAGCGTTTTCAAGGAAGTGAATTGCATTAAATGCATGTTGCGTTGCGTGAAACGCATTTGCCTCGCCGCGGCGATTGGGTCATCCAGATAAGGCCTTTCAGGCATCCTCTCCCAAAACTTCCCGGGCCGATCGGATTTCCGACCGGCCCTTTTTTTGTCCGTAGCCTGCGCGAGATGGCGAAATTTGTATGCAACACATACAATGTTTGCGATAGGAGCGCGTGCTGCACCAAGCCGCATTGGCAAACTGTCAAGGGAGAGAACATGGCAACGCTCATCGATGGCAAGGCAATCGCCCGCGCACTGTCGGTCACGACGGCAGAGGCGGTGGCGCAGATGGTGGCTGCAGGCCACAGCGCTCCTGGCCTGGCCGTGGTGCTGGTCGGCAATGACCCGGCCAGCGAGGTCTATGTCGGGCGCAAGATCAGCCAGTGTGCCAAGGTCGGCATCCATTCGATCGAGCATCGCCTGCCCGCCGATACCGCAGAGGAAGACCTGCTCGCCCTGATCGCCGCGCTCAATGCCGATGCCACGGTGCATGGCATCCTGGTGCAGCTGCCGCTGCCGGCGCAGATCGATGCCGGCAAGGTGCTCGACGCGATTGATCCGGCCAAGGACGTGGATGGGTTCCATCCGGTCAATGTCGGGCGCCTGTCCACCGGCACCGGCGGCCTGGTGCCCTGCACGCCGCTGGGCTGCATGATGCTGCTCGATACGGTGATCGACAACTATCGCGGGCTCGATGCCGTGGTCATCGGCAAGTCCAACATCGTCGGCAAGCCGGTGGCCATGCTGCTGCTGGAGCGCGAGTGCACCGTAACGGTCACCCACATTGCCACCCAGGGCCTGCCCGATATCGTGCGCAAGGCCGATATCGTGGTGGCCGCCGCCGGTGCGCCGGAACTGGTCAAGGGCGATTGGATCAAGCCGGGCGCGGTGGTGATTGACGTTGGCATTACCCGCGTGGCCCAGGCCGATGGTACTACGCGCCTGGTGGGCGATTGCGCCGCGCACGAAATGGCCCATGCCCGTGCCGTCACGCCGGTGCCCGGTGGCGTCGGGCCGATGACCATCGCCTGCCTGCTGAGCAACACGGTCCAGGCCGCACGGCACGCATGACCGCAAAAACCCCCTCTTCTTCAGAGGAGGGGGTTGGGGGTGGTGCGAGGCACAGCGCAAGGCTTCCCCCCCGCCCCCTCCTCTGAAGAAGAGGGGGAGAAAAGCCTGATCACCGTTGGTGAACAAAAAAAGGGGCGGTTCGGATTGATCCGAACCGCCCCTTCTTGTTGCTTTGCCAGATGGCTCAGTTGGTCGCCGCGGTGCGGTTGGCCCACAGCGCCACGATCGTGCCGATCGCGCCCGACAGCAGGTAGGCACCCGAAGCCAGCAGGCCATAGTTGGCCGACAGCCACAGCGCCGCATAGGGCGCAAAGCCCGCGCCCAGCAGCCAGGCCAAGTCGCTGGTCAGCGCCGAGCCGGTGTAGCGGTGACGGGTTTCGAAGGCATCGGCCACGGCACCCGAAGACTGCCCGAACGAGATGCCCAGCAGCACGAAGCCGGTGAGCATGAACGACACTTCGCCGGCCACGCCAATGCCGAGCAACTGCGGGGCAAAGCCCGAGAACGCGGCAATCGCGGCGGCCGAGAAGCCGAGCAGCGTGCGGCGGCCAACGCGGTCGGCCACCAGGCCCGAGATGACGATCGCGGCCACGCCCACGGCAGCGGCGATGGCTTCGATGGTGAGGAAGCGGGTCGGCTCTTCCGAGGTGAAGATGAACACCCACGACAGCGGGAACACCGTGACCATGTGGAACAGCGCAAAGCTGGCGAGCGGTGCAAAGGCGCCGATCAGGATGGTCTTCCACTGTTCGCGGATGGTGACGAGCGCGCTTTCGGCGACAAGGTCACGCGATTCGAACAAGCGCTGGAATTCCGGCGTCACCACGATGCGCAGGCGCGCGAACAGCGCCACCACGTTGATCGCAAAGGCCACGAAGAACGGGAAGCGCCAGCCCCACGACAGGAAATCGTCAGCCGGCAGCGAGGCGGTGAAGAACGCGAACAGCAGGCTGGCCACGATCAGGCCAAGCGGCGCGCCCAGCTGCGGGATCATGGCATACCAGCCACGCTTGCCCGCCGGCGCGTTGAGCGCCAGCAGCGAGGCCAGGCCATCCCACGTGCCGCCCAGCGCAAAGCCCTGGCCCAGGCGGAACAGCGCGAGCAGCAGCACCGCGTTGTGGCCGATTTCGGCATAGCCGGGCAGGAACGCGATCGCCGCGGTCGAGCCACCCAGGCCGAACAGCGCCACCGTCAGCTTGAAGCCACGGCCGAATGCACGGTCAAGCCACATGAAGAACAGCGAGCCGACCGGGCGGGCGATGAACGCCAGCGGGAACACCGCAAACGACGCCAGCGTGGCGTTGAGCGGGTCTAGGTAAGGAAAGAAGACCTTGGGGAACACGATCACCGAGGCGATCGCATAGACGAAGAAGTCGAAGAACTCCGAGGTCCGTCCGATGATCACGCCGATGGCGATCTCGCCCGGGGAAATCGAACCGTGCCCGGCGTGGGAATCGCTCCCCAGCCCTTCGTGATTATCGACTACGGCAGCAGTCATGACTGACACAAACTCCTTGGATCCCGCGCATTTCTCGCAAACGCGCCGACCGGCCGGCCGCACGCATGCGACCTGCCCTTATGTGCCCTATTGTCTTTGTGCAGCCGCGAAGGGGATTGGACAAAATGTCCTATCGTTTGCACGGCCCAGCGCTTCTAGGTGCGCCACATGCGTGCGAAACTCTTGAATCGGGCGCGCCTGCTGCGCTGCGCCATCGTCCCGCTCCTGGCCCTGCCGCTTGCCGGCTGCGACTGGGTCGTGCTCAACCCCGCGGGCGATGTCGCTCGCCAGCAGGGCGATCTGGTCATTGTGGCCACGTTGCTCATGCTGTTGATCGTCGTGCCTGTCATGGCCACGGTTGTCATTTTCGCGTGGCGTTACCGCGCCACCAACACCGAGGCCAAGTACGATCCGGACTGGAACCACTCCACCCAGCTGGAACTGATGATCTGGGCCGCACCGCTGATGATCATCATCGCGCTGGGCGCGGTCACCTGGGTCGGCACTCACCTGCTCGATCCCTATCGCGCGATCTCGCGCATTGATGCGCAGACCCCGGTCGCCGCCAATGCCAAGCCGGTAGAGGTGGAAGTGGTGTCGATGGACTGGAAGTGGCTGTTCATCTATCCCGAACAGAACATCGCCACGGTCAATGAACTGGTGGTTCCCGCCGGCCGGCCGCTGCGCTTCCGCATGACCTCGTCCACCGTCATGAACACCTTCTATGTCCCCGCGCTGGCCGGCATGATCTACACCATGCCCGGCATGGAAACCAAGCTGCACGCCGTGTTCAACCAGGAAGGCGCGTTCAAGGGCATTTCCGCACACTTCAGCGGCGCGGGCTTCTCGCAGATGCACTTTGCCACGCGTGCCGTGTCCGATGCGCAGTTCGACCAGTGGGTGGCCAGCGTGAAGGCCGGCAAGAACGACGGCATGCTCAGCCGCGATGCCTATCTCCAGCTCGACAAGCCCAGCATTGCCGATCCGGTGCGTCACTATGCCGGCGTCGCTCCCGATCTGTTCAACGCCGTTGTCGATCTGTGCGTGCAGCCCGGCAAGATCTGCATGAGCCAGATGGCCATGCTCGACGCCAAGGGCGGCGTGGGCAAGGAAGCAGCGCGCCTGAACGTGGCCGCGCTGACCTATGACAAGAACGGCCGCGCCACCGAAACGGCAGTCCTGCCTGGCAGCGTCGTGGCCCAGACCGACCGCTTCGTGAAGGCCTATTGCAGCGACAACCGCCCGATGGCCGCACCCAGCGGTGACGCGCCTCTGCCCAAGACGCTCGATCGCCTGCGTGGCGCCGGAATCAACCAGGCAACTGGTCCCCGGGTCAGCCTGGCCGGCCCGCTACTGCAGCCTGCCTCTTGAGGCAGGTTGCCGATCCGATACGCCGCACCAGATTTGATCCGGCCCCATTTTTCTGACCGATGGATATTGCGATGACCGCTGTCCCCCTTCCCGCCACTGCCCCACCGCCGTGGTCTCCGCTCCTGGGACGCATTTCCCTTGAGCAGCTTCCCTTCCTCCACGAACCGATCGTGGCGGTCACCTTCGTTGGTGTGATCCTTGGCGGGATCGCACTAGTGGGGGCCCTCACCTATTTCCGCCTCTGGGGCTATCTCTGGAAAGAATGGTTCACCAGCGTCGATCACAAGAAGATCGGGGTCATGTACATGATCCTGGGCCTGGTGATGTTCATGCGCGGCTTTGCCGACGCGCTGATGATGCGCTTGCAGCAGGCGATGGCGTTCAACGGCAGCGACGGCTATCTCAACGCGCACCACTATGATCAGGTGTTCACCGCCCACGGCGTGATCATGATCTTCTTTGCCGCGATGCCGTTCGTGACCGGGTTGATGAACTATGTCGTGCCGCTGCAGATCGGCGCGCGCGACGTGTCGTTCCCGTTCCTCAACAACTTCAGCTTCTGGATGACCACCGGCGGCGCCGTGCTGGTCATGGCCTCGCTGTTCCTGGGTGAATTTGCCCAGACCGGCTGGCTGGCCTTCCCGCCGCTGTCGGGCCTGGCCTACAGCCCCGGCGTTGGCGTGGACTATTACATCTGGTCGCTGCAGGTGGCAGGTGTCGGCACCACGCTATCGGGCATCAACCTGATCGCCACGATCATCAAGATGCGCGCCCCGGGCATGACACTGATGCGCATGCCGGTGTTCACCTGGACCGCGCTGTGCACCAACGTGCTGATCGTCGCCTCCTTCCCGGTGCTGACCGCCGTTCTCGTGCTGCTCTCGCTCGACCGTTACGTGGGGACCAACTTCTTCACCAACGACTTCGGCGGCAGCCCGATGATGTATGTCAACCTCATCTGGATCTGGGGCCACCCGGAAGTTTACATCCTCATCCTGCCGATCTTCGGCGTGTTCTCGGAAGTCACCTCCACGTTCTCGGGCAAGCGCCTGTTCGGCTATACCTCGATGGTCTATGCCACCGTGGTTATCACCATCCTGTCCTACGTCGTGTGGCTGCACCACTTCTTCACGATGGGTTCGGGCGCCAGCGTCAACAGCTTCTTCGGCATCACCACCATGGTGATCTCCATCCCCACCGGGGCCAAGCTGTTCAACTGGCTGTTCACGATGTACCGCGGCCGCATCCGCTTTGACCTGCCGATGATGTGGACGGTGGCGTTCATGCTCACCTTCACGATCGGCGGCATGACCGGCGTGCTGCTCGCCGTGCCTCCGGCCGACTTCGTGCTGCACAACTCGCTGTTCCTGATCGCGCACTTCCACAACGTGATCATCGGCGGCGTGGTGTTCGGTACGTTTGCCGCGATCAACTACTGGTGGCCCAAGGCCTTTGGCTTCAAGCTCAACCAGTTCTGGGGCAAGGTCAGCTTCTGGTGCTGGGTGCCGGGCTTCTGGCTGGCGTTCACCCCGCTCTACATCATGGGCCTGATGGGCGTGACCCGCCGGACCCGCGTGTTCGACGATCCCAGCCTGCAGCCCTACTTCATTGTTGCCCTGCTGGGCGCGGTGCTGATCGCCGCCGGCATCGGCGCGATGGTCGTGCAGTATGGCGTGTCGATCTGGAAGCGCGAAGAGCTCAAGGACGAAAGCGGCGATCCGTGGAATGGCCGCACGCTGGAGTGGGCCACCAGCTCGCCCCCGCCGGCCTACAACTTTGCCTTCACCCCGATCGTGCACGATCTCGATGCCTGGGAAGACATGAAGCGCGCCGGCGTCGGCCGTCCGCTTGATGGCTATCGCCCGATCCACATGCCCAGCAACACGGGTGCAGGCGTGATCCTGGCTGGCATCAGCACGGCGCTTGGCTTTGCCCTGATCTGGCATATCTGGTGGATGGCCGGGGCCAGCTTCGTGGCACTGCTCGTGAGCGCCATCGCCCACACCTTCAACTACAAGCGCGATTACCACATCCCGGCCGAAGACGTTGCCGCCGTCGAGGCGCAGCGTACGGCCCAGCTGGAACGCCTTGCCCAGAACCAGGGAGCCGCCGCATGAGCGATGCTGTCCATAGCTCGGGCCATTCGGCTCCCCTGCCTGCCTCGCTGACCAAGCTGGGCAAGTTCTGGGACTTGAACGAGCATGACCATCCCGAAGGCCACAGCACCATGCTGGGCTTCTGGATCTACCTGATGAGCGACTGTCTCATCTTCGCCATGCTGTTCGCAGCGTTCGGCGTGCTCGGCGGCAACTATGCCGCCGGGCCCGGCCCGCGCGAGTTGTTCGAGCTGCCCCTGGTGGCGGTGAACACCTCGATGCTGCTGTTCTCGTCGATCACCTATGGCTTTGCCATGCTGGCGATGCAGCGCGGCTCGGTCAGCCAGACGCAGATGTGGCTGCTGATCACCGCCGTGTTCGGCGCGGCGTTCCTGTCGATCGAACTCTACGAATTCTCCAACCTTATCCACGAAGGCGCCACGCCCCAGCGCAGCGCGTTCCTTTCGGCGTTCTTCACGCTGGTCGGCACCCACGGGCTGCACGTCACGTTCGGCCTGATCTGGCTGTTCACGCTGGTGGTGCAGGTTTCGCGCAAGGGCCTGATCCAGGCCAACAAGCGCCGCCTGATGTGCCTGTCGCTGTTCTGGCACTTCCTCGACGTCGTGTGGATCGGCGTCTTCACCTTCGTCTACCTGATGGGGATGCTGCGATGAGCGCGAAGAACTATACCGATCTGGCCCACCGCCACGCACACGGGGATGCCAATCCCCACGCCATCGGCCACCACCATGATGAACCGCACGGCTCGCTGCGCGAATATGTCATCGGCTTCGTGCTGTCGGTGGTGCTCACCGCCATTCCGTTCTGGCTGGTGATGAGCGGCGCCATTGCCGACAAGAACACCACCGCCATTGTCATCGCGGCCTTTGCCGTGGTGCAGGTGGTGGTCCACATGATCTACTTCCTGCACATGAACGGCAAGGCCGAAGGGGGCTGGAACATGCTGGCCCTGATCTTCACCGCCGTGGTCGTGCTGATCGTCATCTCTGGTTCGATGTGGGTGATGTACCACATGAACCACAACATGATGCCGATGCACGCCGAGCAGATGGACTGATCATGACTTCGCAAACGGGCAGCAGGCAGCGCTTGCTGCCCGTTTCGATTCTGCTGGTCCTGGCGCTGGTGTTTGCCGGCCTGGGCATCTGGCAGGTAAAGCGCCTCGCCTGGAAAGAAGCGCTGATTGCCGATGTGACGCGCGCCGTGCATGCAGCGCCTGTCTCCATCGCCGCCGTGCCCGCTGGCGCCATTGATCGGCTTGCCTATCATCGCGTCGCGATCACCGGCCAGTTCCTGCCCGTCGCCACCGTTCTGGCCACGGCCACCAGCACGCTGGGCAATGGCTATTGGGTCATGGTGCCACTGGCCACGCCCGGCCGGGCCCCGGTGTGGATCAACCGTGGCTTCGTGCCGATGGGCACCCGGCTCGATACCGCCCGCCGCGCCGTTCCCGTTACCCCCGTTTCCATCATCGGCCTGATCCGCCCGAGCGAGCCCAAGGGCACGTTCCTTCGCGCCAACCGGCCCGAGGCAGAGCGCTGGTATGCGCGCGATCTGCCGGTCATGAACATGCGCCGCGGGGTCGTGGCAGAGCCGCGCTATTTCCTCGACGCGCAAGTGGAAACGCCGCGTCCCACAGCCCAGCCCGTGCCGGTGCCCGGCCTCACGGTCATCGCGTTTCCCAACAATCACCTGTCCTATGCGCTGACCTGGTTTGCCCTTTGCGCCCTCTCGCTTGGCGCGGCAATCATGGTATGGCGCAAGGCGCGATGAGCGCCACCCCGCCCCTTTCCTCCACCCGTCCGATCTATCCCGCGGCCAGCGCGCGCAACATGGCGCTGCTGGTGCAACTGCGCTGGGTTGCTGCCGTGGGCCAGCTTGTGGCGATCTGGGTCAGCGTGCGGGTGCTGGGCGTCAAGCTCGATGTGGCGCCGCTGGTGGCCGTGCCGGTGCTGATGGTGGTGATCAATGGCCTGACCCTGCTGCTCGATCGCGGGCGCGAGGGCTACAGCCATGTCGAACTGCTTGGCGCGCTCACCCTCGATATGCTGGCGCTGGCCTGGCAGCTCTATTTCAGCGGCGGCACCTCCAACCCTTTCACGTTCCTGTTCCTGATGCAGATCGTGATCGCCGCAATCCTGCTGCCGCCCAATTGGAGCGCGATCGTGGCGGGGATGGCCGCACTGATCGTCACCCGGCTGGCTTTCGTCCATCGCCCGCTCGATCTGCCCACCGGCACCTTCGATGGCACGATCGAGCTGTTCCAACTGGGCAATCTCGTCTGCTTTGCGCTGGTCGCCGCGCTGCTGGTGTTCTTCGTGATCCGCATGGACCGCAACCGGCGGCAGAGCGAGACGGCGCTGGCCGCCTTGCGCCAGCAGGCGACCGAGGAACAGCATATCGTGCGCCTAGGCCTGCTTGCCTCGGGCGCGGCGCACGAACTGGGCACGCCGATGGCGACGATGTCGGTCATCCTGGGCGATTGGCAGCGCCATCCCGCGATCATGGCCGACCAGGACTTGCGCGAAGAGTTGCAGGACATGGCTTCCGAACTCAAGCGCTGCAAATCGATCCTCTCGGGCATCCTGCTCAGTGCCGGGGAAGCGCGCGGCGAAAACCCGCAGATCACCACCTTGGGAGACTTCTTGGCCACCATCGCGGCTGAATGGAACGAGCGCGGCCATGGCGTGATCCGCCTGCGCAACATGGTGGAGACCGATCACCCGATCGTGGCCGATCCCGCGCTGCGCCAGATCATCGGCAATGTCATCGACAATGCCCTGGAAGTCTCGCCCGATTTCGTGGAAATCCGCGCCGAGATGACCGGGGGCGACATCGTGCTGACCGTGCTCGATCTCGGCCCCGGTTTCGCGCCCGACATGCTGGAATCGATTGGCCGCCCCTACAACTCCACCAAGGGCCGTGACGGCGGCGGGCTGGGGCTGTTCCTGGTCGTCAACGTGGTACGCAAGCTGGGCGGCCGGGTAGAAGTGAAGAACCGCACGGCACGCGGCGCGATGGTGCGCCTGGAAATCCCGATGGCCTCGCTGGCCTATCGCACGGGGGAATGAACATGCCCGATCCCGAACTGGAACTCACTGCGCAGGACGAAGCCCTGCCCCTGGTGATCGTGGAAGACGATCCCGCCTTTGCCCGCACCCTGCGCCGCTCGTTCGAACGGCGCGGCTATGCGGTAGAGCATGCCGCCAGCCCCGATGAACTGGAAGTGCTGCTCGATGCGCACGATTTCCAGTTCGCGGTGGTGGACCTCAAGCTCGGCACTGGCTCTGGCCTCACCTGCGTGCAGATGCTGGCCGAACGCGATCCCGAGACGCGTATCGTCGTCCTTACCGGCTTCGCCTCGATCGCCACGGCGGTGGAAGCGATCAAGCTGGGCGCGGCGCACTATCTGGCCAAGCCCGCCAACACCGACGATATCGAGGAAGCCTTTGGCCGCGTCGGCGGCGATCCCACCGTGCCGCTCGATACGCGCAAGACCTCGATCAAGACGGTGGAATGGGAATATATCCACTCCACCCTGGTGGAATGCGATTTCAACATTTCCGAAGCCGCGCGGCGCCTCGGCATGCACCGCCGCACCCTGGCAAGAAAGCTGGAAAAGCGGCCGCTGCGGTAACTTTATTCTTCGTCACCCCGGACTTGATCCGGGGTCCCGCTTTACTATTCCACCGTCCAAAAAAGCGGGACCCCGGGGCAAAGCCCGGGGTGACGGTAATTACTTATAATTCAATCGCTCAGGCCGCCAAACCGCGCACCCGCAGCAGCGCCCCAGGATCGGGCGCGCCGCCGCGAAACGCCACATAGTTGTCCATTGCCGGGCGGCCACCGCCTTGCGACAGCACTTCGCGCCGGAATGCGGCGCCCAGTTCAGCCTGCCGCTCTGGCGCCGCTGCAAACTGCTCATAGGCGTCGGACGAGAGCAGTTCGGCCCAGAGGTAGGAATAGTACCCCGCCGCATAGCCGCCGGCAAAGATATGGCTAAAGGCATGGGCAAAGCGGTTCCACGCCGGATAGCGCATCACCGCCACCTCGGCCCGCACGGCGTCGAGCAGCCCCTGCACATCGGGCGCATCGGCAGCAGCGCGGTGCAGGCGAATATCGAACAGCGCGAATTCGATCTGGCGCAGCACCGCCAGCGCGCCCATGAAACCGCGCGCGGCGTTGAGGCGCTCGATCAAGGCATCGGGCAGCGGTTCGCCCGTTTCCTCGTGCGCGGATGCCGCCTTGAGCACGGCAGGATCATAGGCAAAGTTTTCGAGGAACTGGCTGGGCAGTTCCACTGCATCCCATTCCACCCCGCTGATCCCGCCGATTGAGGGGATGTCGCCCTCGCCCAGCAGATGATGCAGGCAGTGCCCCATCTCGTGGAACAGGGTCACCACGTCGGCATGCTGGAGCAACGCCGGCTTGCCCGGCGCGGCCTGGGCGAAATTGGTGATGAGGTAGGCCACCGGCATCTGCGCCCCATCGGCGGCCCGGCTGGGCGAGCGGCACACGTTCATCCAGGCGCCGCCGCGCTTGCCCTCGCGCGCAAAGAAATCGGCATAGAGCCGGGCAAACGGAGCATCCGCGCCGGCGCGGAACAGGTCGAACTGGCGCACGTCATCATGCCACAGGCCGCTGCCCGGCACTTCCTTGAACACCACGCCGAACAGCCGCTCCACATGGCCGAACAGCGCCGGCAGCACCTTGTCGAGCGGCAGGTAGCGGCGCACCTCGGACTGATCGAGCGCATGGCGGGCAAGGCGCGCGCGCTCGGTGGCAAAGCCCATATCCCAGGGTTCGAGCGTCTCGATGCCCAGCTCGCTACGGGCAAATTCGGCCAGATCGGCCAGTTCGGCCTGGGCCAGCGGGCGGGTGCGCGCGGCAAGGTCGGTCAGGAACGCTTCCACTGCATCGGGGCTTTCGGCCATCTTGGTGGCCAGCGACAGGCTTGCGGCATCGCCCTGGCCCAGCAGCTGCGCCGCCTTGGCGCGCAAGGCCAGCAGCGCGGCCATGCGCGGCCCGTTGTCAAACTCGCCGGCGTTGGGCCCCTGGTCCGATGCGCGCGTGGCATAGGCTTGCTGTACCTCGTGGCGCAGCGCGCGATCCTGGGCATAGGTCAGCACCGCCACCACCACCGGGGCATGCAGCGTGATCAGCCAGCCCTCGTCATGGCCCTTCGCCCGCGCCGCTGCTGCCATGCCGGCAAGGTCAGCCTCCGGAATGCCGGCCAGGCGGGCGGCGTCGGTCACGTGCAGGCTCCAGGCCTCGGTCGCGTCCATCACCGCATTGGCATATTCGGTCGCCAGGCGGCCCTGCTCCACCTGGTTTTCGGCAAAGTCGCGCGCGTCATCACCATCGAGCGCCACGCCCGAAAGCTCGAAATCGCGCAGTGCCAGTTCGCGGGCGCGTGCCGCCAGCGGATCAAGCGCGGCCGGATCGATCGCGCGGATCGCCTCATAGAGCGCGCGGTCCTGGCCCACGGCGGCAAAATGCGCGGCGATCAGCGGCTGCGCCTGTGCCTGCGCGGCACGCAATTCCGGGGTGTTGGTCACCGCCAGCAGATGGCCGACCACGCCCCACGCCTCGCTGATGCGGCGATCTGCTTCTTCCTTGAACGCCAGCATGGCTGGATCGCCGGCCCGCGCCACGCACGCGGCCATGGCGGCCTGGTGATCGGCGATCGCGGCAGTGATGGCGGGCACGATGTCATCGGCGCGGATTTGCGCAAAGCGCGGTTGGCCATGCGTGGCCAGCAGGGGAAAGGCAGCGTCGAGCGTGGCAGTATCGGTCAAAGGTGCGCTCCGGCAAGGTGTCTTGCGGCCTAGATAGGAAGGCCATCTGCGCTTGTCTGCCCCGGCACCCGCTTATTTTGCGTTGCGCGCGGCCCCGTATCCGGCGGCATGTGCGGCTTCTTCCAGGAATTCCGCCACCGCCCGCACACGCGGCAGGCGGCGCAGTTCGGCATGCACCACCAGCCAGTAGGCGCGCGGCACGGCCACATCGGGCAAGACCCGCACCAGGCCAGGATCACCATCGGCGGCAAAAGTGTGCAGCAGGCCCACGCCCCCGCCCGCCTGCACCGCCGCCAGTTGCACCGTGGCCGATGTGCAGCGGAACTGCGCCTGCACGCCCGGTGCCACTTCATCGAGATAGCGCAGTTCGGGCCAATCGATCAGATCGTCGATATAGGAAATCAGCCGGTGCTGCGACAGGTCTGCCACGCTGCGTGGCACACCATGCTGCTCCAGATAGGCCGGCGCGGCATAGAACCCCACGGTGAAAGCCGCCAGTTGCCGGGCATAGAGCCGCCCGCGCGGTGGCCGCTTGAGCGTCACGGCCAGGTCTGCCTCGCGCTGGGACAGGCTGACCGCGCGGGTTTCTGGCGCCAGTTCCAGCTCGATGCGGGGATGGCGGGCCATGAACAGCGGAATGCGCGGCGCCACCAGATAGGTGCCAAAGGCAGCCGGCGTCGCCACCCGCACTGTCCCGGTCAATTCGGTATCCACCCCGCCCAGCGCGCTGTCGGCGGCATGGGTTTCCGCCTCGATCCGCTCGGCATGCAGCAGGAGCGCCCGGCCCGCCTCGGTCAGCCGCGCGCCGCTGGGCGAACGATCGACCAGGCGCGCGCCCAGCCCGCTTTCCAGGCCGTCGAGCCGCCGCGAGACAGTGGAATGATCCAGCCCCAGCGCCCGCGCCGCCCCGGTCAGGCGGCCGTGGCGGGCCACTTCCAGAAAGATCCTCAAGTCGTCCCACTGGCGAATGCGCATGGTGTTCCTGTAAATTTGCACGGCCTGTTTGGCAAAATTGCCTGTATCAGGATATTCCTGCACGTTCTACAACCAGGCATCAGACTTTTCCCGGGAGTGTTGCCATGCGCCAGATCGACCATTTCCTGAACGGTGCCGCCGTTGCCGCCACCTCTGGCCGCAAGAGCGACGTTTTCGATCCCAACACCGGCGAAGTGCAGGCCCAGGTTGGCCTGGCGAGCGAAGGCGATGTGGATCAGGCCGTTGCCCTCGCTGCCGCCGTGCAGCCGGAATGGGCCGCGCTCAACCCGCAGCGCCGTGCCCGCGTGATGTTCGAATTCAAGCGCCTGATCGAGCGTGACATGGACAAGCTCGCCCATGCTCTCTCCGCCGAACATGGCAAGGTGATCGCCGACGCCAAGGGTGATGTGCAGCGCGGGCTGGAAGTGATCGAGTTCGTCTGCGCCATTCCCCACCTGCTCAAGGGCGAATATACCGAAGGCGCCGGGCCGGGGATCGACGTGTTCTCGATGCGTCAGCCGCTGGGCGTGGTCGCCGGCATCACCCCGTTCAATTTCCCCGCGATGATCCCGCTGTGGATGTGCGGCCCGGCGCTCGCCACCGGCAATGCCTTCATTCTCAAGCCGTCGGAACGCGATCCCTCGGTGCCAGTAATGCTGGCGGAACTGTTCATCGAGGCAGGCGGCCCGGCCGGCCTGTTCAACGTGGTGCATGGTGACAAGGTGGCGGTCGATGCCGTGCTCGATCACCCGCGCATCAAGGCGGTCAGCTTCGTCGGCTCGTCCGATATCGCCAATTATGTCTATCAGCGCGGCGCCCACGCGGGCAAGCGCATGCAGTGCATGGGCGGTGCCAAGAACCATGGCATCGTGCTGCCCGATGCCGATTTCGACCAGGTAGTCAGCGACATTCTCGGCGCCGCCTATGGCTCGGCAGGCGAACGCTGCATGGCCCTGCCGGTGGTGGTGCCGGTGGGTGACAAGACCGCCGAGGAACTGCGCGCCCGCCTGATCGACGGGATCGCCGGCCTCAAGGTGGGCATTTCCACCGATGAAGCCGCCCACTATGGCCCGGTCGTGACCGCCCAGCACAAGGCGCGGATCGAAAGCTATATCCAGATGGGCGTGGACGAAGGCGCCGAACTGGTCGTCGATGGCCGCGGCTTCTCGCTGCAAGGCTATGAAAACGGAAATTTCCTGGCCCCCACGTTGTTTGACCGCGTGACGCCGGAAATGCGCAGCTACCAGGAGGAAATCTTCGGCCCGGTGCTGCAGATCGTGCGTGCGCAAGATGTCGATGAAGCCATCGCGCTAGCCACCAACCACGCCTATGGCAATGGCGTGGCCATGTTCACCCGCAATGGCGCCGCCGCCCGCAACTTTGCCGCCAAGGTGGAAGTGGGCATGGTTGGCATCAACGTGCCGATCCCGGTGCCGGTCGCCTATCACAGCTTTGGCGGGTGGAAGCGCTCAGGCTTTGGCGATCTCAACCAATACGGCATGGACGGCGTGCGCTTCTACACCCGCACCAAGACCGTGACCCAGCGCTGGCCCAGCACCTCGGGCGATGTGGTGGACCAGAGCTTCGTGATCCCGACGATGAAGTGAAGCATCACGGTAGAGCCGCGATCAGCGTCTCTATGGGCAGGAACAGGGTTCGGCTATCGGCCGGATATTCCAGGAAGTCGGCGCATTTCAGGTAAAAGCGCCGAGCCTGCTCATTCTTGGCGTGAACCATCACCGCGCCGATGCCGATGCTTTGTGCCGCCAAGGCTATGCGGCGCAGGGCATCGGCCAGCAAATCGCTTCCCAAGCCCTGGCCGGCATGGCGCCGATTCACCGCAAGGCGCCCGATGATCGATACCGGGATCAGATCAGGCGCGTTTCGGCGCAGGCGGGATGGTGCTTCCCGCCGCTCTACTGCACCTGCCAGGATACACACATAGGCCGCCACTCTGCGATCATCGCATACCACATAGGTACGCGCGAAGCGCCCCTCGTTGCGACGCGCCTTCTGCCGCAACCAGGCATTGAGCGCCGGCTCTCCGCAATCGAACTCGTCAACCTCATGGTCATCGGCCAGAGGGACTGGCGCAGTCAGTCTTCCCGTTGCCATGTCGGCACCCGCCGCATCAGTGCCTTCAGCCTTGGGCCAGGCTCGGGCGGATTGTCCAGCGCGGCCATGAAGGCCGCATGGTCCTGGCTTTCCAGTGCGAACAATCGCTGATCGAGCAAGACGTCGATCGCTTGTTGGCGCGCGCTTTCGATCATGAATTCGGTGCGGGTCTTGCCCAGAATGGCCGCTGCTTCGTCAATAAGCTGGCGGGTGGCAGCCTCGATCCGCAGATTGATGCTGCCCTTGCTTGGGATCATTTGGGGAGACTGGTCCATGGCGTGAATATCCGCCTTTGTATGTACAATGTCAATACAATCGCAACCCTATCCCCACCTGTTCCAACGGCCAGCCTCGACAGGGAGTGAGAAATGGAACATAATAGGAACATGGAAAGTGTTTCCGCCTCGATCCTCACCACCCCGGCCTGGCGCCTGCGCCCGGCCTTGCAGCGTCCCGTGCCTGTGCTGGCGGCGGGCCAAGTGCATGAAGTGCATGGGCAAGGTGATGATCGCGCGGCGGGGCTTGCCTTTGCCTTGGGGCTGGGCGCGGCGAATCGCAGTGGCACCGTGCTGATGGTGCGCAGTGGCGGGCGCCCGTCACTGGCGCTTTACGGTGAAGGACTGATGTTGCTGGGTATCGATCCGGCGCGGCTGCTGCTGGTAGAGGCAGGCGACGCTGCCACTCTGCTGCGCGCCGGGCTGGAGGGCGCACGCTGCCCTGGCCTGGCGCTGGTCTTGCTGGAAAGCGAGGGGCCCTTGAAAGGCTATGACCTGACGGCCAGCCGGCGCTTCGTGCTGGCTGCCGAACGCACGCAAACGCCGGTCGTGCTGTTGCGCCATGCCGCCAAGGCGCAGCCCAGCGCCGCACATACCCGCTGGCAGGTTGCCAGTGCGCCATCCCAACCCCTCACAGCGCCACCGGGTGCCCAAGTGCGCCCGCCCGGCTTGCCGGCTTTGGCAGTAGAGGCGCTGCGCTGGCGGGGTGGGCCGGCTGGGCAAACGTGGCATTTGCAATGGGATGAACAACATGGCGGTTTCCGGGACACCACCGGCACCTCCAACCGGAGCGAAAACGGACAGGCGGCGCCATCTGGCGCTGTACTTCCCCTGGCTGCCCTGCGAGCGGGTTAGGGCCACATCGGCAGACCCGCTGCCCGCAGGCGTGCCGCTGGCCCTGGTGGCGCGCAGTGGCCAGGCGTTGCGCCTGATGGCGGTAGAGCGCGACGCCGCTCGACACGGCCTCGCCCCTGGCATGACCCTGGCTGATGCGCGCGCCCGCTGCCCCGATCTGCTCACCCTGCCCCATGATCCG
>NZ_APCQ01000163.1:0-9681 GCF_000410615.1 Novosphingobium sp. B-7
GACGGCCTTAAAGCCAGCGGCATCCGTTAGTTTTCGCCACGTGACAGCTCTGCCATGGGGATAAGCGTGCGCGCCGCCGGATCGCGCGCAGAGCGGGGAGGCGCGCTGCCTTCCACCAGGCCATCAAGCGCGCGCACGGCGTCGGTCACGAGCGGCACATCGGCCTTGCCGGCCACGCGCCAAGCATCGCCCTGCGCATCGCGACGGGGGCCATCGGGCAGGAGCCATGCAGCATCGAGTGCGCCCAGCGCGGCCAGTACCTGCACCTTGGCAAGATAGGCGCCGGCCACCCCATCGTTGTAGGCGCTGCGCGCCTGGAGCAGTTCGCGCGCCAGTTGCAGCACGTCGAGCGTGGTGAACATGCCCGCCCGCTCTTGCAGCACGGCGCCATCATAGGCGTTTTGCGCAGAGGCCACCGCCTTGGCGAGGGTGTCGATCGCGGCGGTCTGGGCCTGCCAATCGTTCCATGCGCCGGCAAGGGCCGCACGATTTTCGCGCAAGGTGGCGTCCATCAGGCGCCAATCGGCATCATTGGCCGCTTGCGCGGCGTGTACGCGCGCGGCGCGCTCGCCACTGTCAAACAGGGGACCAGACAGCGTGACCACGCCCTTGATCTCGGTCTGGCGCAAGGTATCGGAATAGTTGGAAAAGCCGGCCGAGTAAGGCAGCAGGGCTGCCGACCCCTGGAAATCGACGCGTGGGCGGCGCTCTGCCCTGGCCGCTTCCACGCTGGCGCGCGAGGCGCGCTCGCGCTCCTGCGCGGCATGGATCAGCGGGTTATGCGTTTCGGCATAGGCATAGGCTTCTTCGAGATCGGCCACCGGCAATTGCAGCGGCGGTGGCGGCGCAAGATCGCCCGGCCGCGTGCCGACCATGCGCAGGAATGCAGCCTCGGCCGTGCCGGCGTCGCGCTGCGCGGCAAGCAATTGCACGCGGCCCAGTTCCACCCTGGTTTCCACCTGCTGGATATCGGTGGCCGTCACCTCGTGCGCGGCCAGGCGCGCGCGATTGTCGGTCAATTCGCGGGTCAGCGCGGCCAGGTTGTCTGCAGCGATGGCCACGGCCGTGCGGGTGCGGCGCAGGCCGACAAAGGCATCGGCCGCATCGAGCAGGGCTTGCTGTTCGGCCGATTGCAGCACGGCCTGCTGATAGGCGGCCTGGGCGCGTGCGCCGCGTTCGTTGGCAAACGACCGGCCAAAGCTGAACAAGGGTTGGGTCAACACGGCCGTGGCGGTAGATGTCCAACCGCTGCGGCCCAGAAACACGCCCTTGGCAATTTCGAACCGGTCGCGGGTCCAGCCATAGGTCAGGGCATAGTCCAGCTTGGGGCCATAGCCGGCGCGTGCCTGTGCCACGCCCCAGGCGCTGCTCTGCGTGCTGCTGCGCTGGGCCAGCAGGGCCGGCGATGTCCAATAGGCATAGCGCAGGGCATCGGTCAGCGTGGAAACCGGCCGGCCTGACAGCGCGCCTTCGGCGATGTCTGCCGGGGTTTCGGGCGGCAGGCCGGCGCTGCGATCGATATCGACTGCCTCCTGCGCCCGAGCGGTGGGCATAAGCAGGGCCAGCGCGGCCGTGGCGCAGGCCCAGTGCAGGTTTAGGCGCAGGTTTAGGCACACGCGTGACCGGCGCACGCAGACGGGGCGCAGATGGCGCAGGGCAGGGCGCATGGCGGAAATCCCCCTCAATTGTCGCGGAAAGCGCGCATGAACTGGTCACGCAGCGGCTTGGTGACATAGGACAGCAGCGACCGGTTGCCGGTCTCGATATAGGTTTCGGCGGGCATCCCGCTGCGCAGCGCCAGCCCCTCGCGCGCCACGGCGGCCTGGTCGACCGCGATCCGCACGGTGTAATAGGCCTGGCGCGTTTCCTGGTTGTCTGTCCGATCGGTGGCGACATAGATCACCCGGCCGGGAATTTCCGGGGTCGCGGCGCGGTTGAACGCGGAAAACCGCACCCGCGCCGCCTGGCCCACGCGCACCTGGTCGATGTCGGCGGGGCTGACCGAAGCTTCGACGACCATGACATCGTGATCGGGCACGATTTCCATGATCGGCTCGGCTGGCCGTACGACATCGCCGATCGCGGCAAAGGCAATCTTTTCGATCGTGCCGGAATAGGGCGCGCGGATTTCGCTGCGATCCTTCTGGTCCGATGCGCTGACCTTGCGCAACTGCTGCTGGTTGAGCGCGGTATTGACCTGGGCCAGATCGGTGCCGGCTTGGACGCGCCGGGTCTGCACCGTCTGGATCGATTGCTCCTGCGCTTCGGTAATGCGGGCGCGGGTCTGGGCGATCTGCGCCTGCAACTGCGCCACTTGCCCGTCGATATCCACGGCCGTGCGTTCCAGCTGATTCAGGCGGTTGATCGTGACCAGCTGCTTGTCCCACAGATCGCGCACGCCCTGGCGTTCCGGCTCGATCAGGTGGCGTTGCTGGCGCAGGGCATCGATCTGGGCTTGAAGCCCGGTGATCTGCTGGTTGTATTGCGCCACGCGCGCGGCGAGCTGGGCGCGCAGCTGGCCTTCTTCGGTCTGGCGCATGGCGAACAGGTGCTGCTCGTCAGCCATGGCCTTGGCTGCGCTGGGGTTGCCCGCTCGCAAAAGGTCGGCCGGGAAGACCACCTGGCCCAGGCCCAGCCGCTCTGCCTCCAGCCTGGCTTTCTGCGCTAGCAGCTGTTCTACGGTGAGGTTGGAATAGGTGGCATCGGCGCCGGTCACGCGGTCATCCAGCCGCATCAGCAGTTCGCCCTGGCGCACATGCTGGCCATTGATCACCGCGATCGTGGTGATCACGCCCCCGGTGGGATGGGCAATGCGCTTGACCCTGCTTTCCACACCCACCTGGCCACCGCCGATCACCGCGCCACCGATCGGCACGATCGCGGCCAAGGCAAACAGCAGGGCCATCAGCCCGGCCAAGGCGAAGACCAGCCGTACCAGCAGGCGCGGCGCGTGGGGGCGCGGCGTGGTGGGTTGGTCGATCCACAGCGTTGGCAGCAACTGCCTGACAGCGTCGGGAGAGAGTGGGGCGTTCATCGCGCGGCCTCCTTCGCCAGGTGGCCGGCGGCCGGCGGCGCGGCGGGGGTTTCGTTGGCTGGCAAGGTGCGCTGCATCACGGCGTCGCGTTCGCCAAAATCGACAAGGCGGCCATTCTGCATGACGGCCACGTGGCTGATCGGGCCGAGCGTGGCCGGGCGATGGGTGATCATGATGACGATGCCGCCACGCTGGCGCATGTCCATCACCGCGCGGTTGAGCGCGGCGTCACCCACGGCATCGAGGTTGGAATTGGCCTCGTCCAGGATCAGCAGATGCGGGTTGCCATAAAGCGCGCGGGCCAGGCCCACCCGCTGGCGCTGCCCGGCGGAAAGCTCGCTGCCCCCGGCGGAAACCTGGGTGTCATAGCCATCGGGAAGCGCCAGGATCGCCTCGTGCAGGCTCGCGGCGCGCGCCGCGGCCATCACCCCGTCGGACGTTGCGGCCGGATCGAACCGGGCGATGTTCTGGCCTACCGTGCCATCGATCAGATCGACCGTTTGCGGCACATAGCCAAAGGCACTGCCCAGCGCTTCGGCATCCCACTGGTCTGGCGTGGCGCCATCCAGCCGCACCTCACCACGCTGGGGTTTCCAGATTCCCAGGATGCCACGCACCAGCGTCGTCTTGCCCGCGGCGCTCGGGCCGATCACGGCCAGGGCCTGGCCAGGTTGCAGCGACAGCGACACGCCCTGGACGGTGAAGCGCTGCGTGCCCGGTGGCGCCACCCACAGATCGCGCAGGGCAAGTTCTCCGCGCGGGCGATCGAGTGTTACCTGCCGTTCTGGCGGGCGGCGGAACGTGGTGATCGCCTGGACGATCCGGCTCCAACCGCTGCGTGCGGCGACGAGCCCTTTCCAGTTGGCAATCGCGGAATCGACCGGTGCCAGGGCGCGGCCCGAGAGCACCGAGGATGCCAGGATCACGCCGCCGCTGGCCTTGTCATCAATGACCAGCAGCGCGCCCACGGTCAGGATGATCGATTGCAGCAGCATGCGGAACGTGCGGCTGGCCCCACCCAGGCGCGAGACGGTGCGCGCCAGTGCCGATTGCGCGGCAATGAACTGGCTTTCCCAACCAGAGGTGCGCGACACGAGGCGATCCTGCATGCCCATGGCAAAGGCGGATTCGGCAAAGCGGATTTCGGACAGCGTGGCGGCGCTGCGCTGCCCGGTGATCATCGCCAACTCGCGCGAGGCGGTTTGCGTGCGACGGTTGGACAGTAGCGCCAACACTGCCATCACCATGACCCCGGCCAGCGCCGTCAGCCCCAGCCACCAGTGCAGTGCGGCCAGCACCACCAGGAACATCACCACCCAGGGCAGGTCGATCAGCGCAACCGGGCCGGCGCCAGCCAGAAACGTGTGCACCGCGTCCAGGTCGCGGGCAAACTGCAGGCCATCGCCCTTGTCCGGCCCCGCGCGCAGCGGGCGGGCGACCGTGGCATAGTGGACAGCACCGAACAGATCATCGTGCACGCCATTGGCAACGCCCAGCAGCGCCTCTGCCCGAATTGCCTCGAAAACCGCTTGAAATACGTAGATCAGCACCAGCATTACAAACAGCCCCACCAGGGTGGGAATGCTTCGGCTGGGCAGAACCGAATCGTAAACCAGCATCATGTAGCCCGACCCGGCAAAGACCAGGACGTTCAACAGCAGGCTGGCCACGGCGACCAATCCAAGATTTCCGCGATATCTGCGCAGGAACAGGCGCAGCATTTGCCGATCCACGTTGTAACACCCCCACAAGGCCCTTGTTGCCTTGCGGGTATAGCAGCGTGGCATCAGGCCATTCCGGCAGATGCTTCCGGCTCGGAACTATAACGCTGAGATCAGGCCCGTTACGTGGCGTTTCAGGCGGCTTCTGCCGCCGTGCAGGCGCGGGCGCCAACGATCAGCATCTCGCACCAGACCCCGCGCGGATCGAACATGAGATCGACCGCTTCGAGCCCCGGCTGCGCGCGCAGCAGGTGCGATCCCGTGCCTTGGTGGGCCGGTGGGCTGACCAGCGGCCCACCCGATTCCTTCCACAGCAGGTAGAGCCGGTCACCATCGGGTGCCAGAAACCAGCGCAGATCGACCCAGCCGGCGGGATCGGACAGCGCGCCGTGCTTGATCGCATTGGTGCACAGCTCGTGCACCGCCATGATCAGCGGAATGCAGCTTGGCTCGGGCACTGTGCAGGGAGTGCCGCTCAGGCGGATGCGTGATCCCTGGCCGAAGGGGCCGATAGTGCGCTCGATCAGTTCGGGAAGATGCCCTTCGGCTTCGGTGCCGATGCGCAGCAGGTCGCTGGCTTTGGCCAGGCTGTCCAGGCGGTGGGAAAACTCGCGGAAGAAATCGAGCGGGTTTTCGGCACGTGGCCCACGCGCCGACAGGGCCTGGATTATCGACAGCAGGTTGCGGCAACGGTGGCGCAATTCGCGGTTGAAGGTGTCCTGCTGGCGGTTGACGGCGTCAAGTTCGCGCACCGTGGTGCGCGCCACTATCGCCATGCCCATGACCAGGACCACGCAGGCGGCGCCCACCAGCAGCGACACGAGCGGCCGACCGTGCCAGGCGATGCCCATGATCGATCCGGCAAACAGCCACTGCGCCACGGCAAACGAGCCGAACACGGCCAGCATGGCAAAACCCTGTTCCAGCAGCAGCGCGGCGATCAGCACCGTGGGCCAGAACGCGAGGAACGGCATCACCGCAGGTTGCGGCTCTATCACCAGGCGCAGGAGCGACGGCACGAACACCAGAAGGGCGCACAGGATCGCCTGTTGCAGTGCGCTGCGCTGCCGGATCAGCGCGGCGCGCATCATGCCGGAAACCCCGGTCAGAACTTTCATCTGCGCCCCTTTGACCCTGGCCGCGCCGGGCGAATCCCTGCGGCGGATCTTTGTAAAACAGTGTTAACGCCATTGCCGGCGAACCGCAGCCCTTTTTCCGTTTGCGCCGGGCCAATTGGCCCAAATAACTAGGGCTGGCGGGGGCGGGACAGCCTTAATGCGGCCTCGATCTCCAGCAAGCTGCAGAGCAAGGCGCGCTCTTCCAGGCCAAGCGCCTGGCTGCGTTGCAGCGTGGTGCGGCACAGTGCGAGCAGGCTGGCGGGATGCCGCGCTAGCGTGGCGCGGAATGCGTCCAGCGAGGGCGGGGTGGTGGGCAGATCTGCTGGCGACCCGGCCGGAACGATCAAGGCGTCTTCGGGGGCGGCGGCGGCGCGCACGCGCCATAGGACGGCAACCGCCCGGTCCACCATCGCGCGCACCAGATCGCCTGCCGCCTCTCCCGATGCGCGGGCTTTGAGTTTCTGGCGATAGCGGCGTTGCCGTTCGGCATTGGTCAGGGCCATGACCCTGCCTAGACGGGGTTTGGCAAGGCTTGAAAAGCCCGGTCAGCCCCTTGCGTAACCATCCCTATCGATGGCTCCTGCACCCACTATCCCGCGCTTTTGCCGCTTTTGACATGCGTCAAGGAGGCGGCGCGCGGCTGGGCTATCTTGCACAGGTGGCCCGATCCGTCACCGGACCAGGGCGGATGGGCATGGAGGATGCAGCGATGACCAACCCTGAAAGTATGGCACTGCGGCGCGGGATCGCCGGCACGCTGCTGTTCGATGGTGAACTCGCCAGCCGCGGTTTCGAACTCAATGCCATGTGCTTTTCATTCAACGACACGGCCAATCGCGCCGCATTCCTGGCCGACGAAGACGCGTACTGCCGGCGCTATAACCTTACGCCCGAACAGCGCGATGCGGTGGCGCGGCGCGATGTGCTGGCGATGATCGAGGCAGGTGGCAATGTCTATTACCTGGCCAAGCTGGCGGGCATTTTTGGCCTCAACGTGCAAGATCTCGGCGCCTTGCAAACCGGCATGAGCGTGGCCGAATTCAAGCAATACCTGCTCGACCAGGGCGAGGCCGCGGGCTGCGCCCCGGCCAGCAATGACGTGGGAGTGGCGGCATGAGCGCGCAGATCATCGGTGGTTATTTCAGCAGCCACGTTCCCGGCATCGGCGGCGCGATTGCGCGCGGCGCCCAGGCAGAGCCCTATTGGAAGCCGTTCTTCGATGGCTATCCACCGGTGCGAACGTGGCTGGCGCAGGCGCGCCCGGACGTGGCCATTGTGTTCTACAACGATCATGGGCTCAACTTCTTCCTCGATGCCATGCCCACGTTCGCGGTGGGCGCGGCGGCGGCCTATCCCAACGAGGATGAAGGCTGGGGCCTGCCGGTTTACAAGACTTTCCAAGGCGATCCCGGGCTTTCCTGGCACATTATCGAGGAACTGGTCGGCAGCGGGTTCGATATCACGATGTGCCAGAAGATGAAGGTCGACCACGCCCTGTCGATCCCGTTCGAGCTCGCCTATCCCGACGTGGCGGCCTGGCCGGTGAAGATCGTGCCGATTGCGATCAACACCGTGCAATACCCGCTACCCTCGCCGCAGCGCTGCTATGATCTGGGCCGTGCCGTCCACCGTGCGTTGCAATCCTGGCAGGATGACACACGCGTGGTGGTGATCGGATCGGGCGGCTTGTCGCATCAGCTGGATGGCGCGCGCGCCGGGTTCATCAATGCCGACTATGACCGCTTCTGCCTCGATCACCTGGCCAACGATCCCGAGGCGCTGTTGCGCCATTCGACGGAAGAGGTTGCCGCGATCGCCGGCACGCAAGGGGTGGAGATCGTCAACTGGATCGCCGCACGTGGCGCGCTGGGCCAGGGGCCGCATGCCGAAGTGACGCGGAATTATCACATCCCGATCAGCAATACGGCCGCAGCAACGCTGGTGTTGACCCCGACCTGACAGCTTGGCAGGTTTGGCCCGTGCCCGTGGCATACGGGCCGATAGGCCGGCGCGTCTTCCTGGGGGGGAGGGCGCGCCGGTTCTCTTTGGCAGCCCTCGTGGTGGTCTACGGCCTTAGTCTGCCATATCGTTGACGGCCATCAGGGCCAGCTCGGTGCGGTTGTCGATGCCCAGCTTCTGGTACATGGCGTGAAGGTAAACCTTCACGGTGCCTTCGCCGATATTCAGTTCCGCGCCGATATCGCGATTGCGCATGCCGCGCGCCACCAGGCGGGCGATGCGCCGCTCGCGTGGGTTCAGGCGATCGAGCGGCCCGGTGCCCTCGGGATGAAGCGACAGGTCAAGCGCGCGCTGCAGAAGGTCTGCCGAAATGGCCCGTTCGCCTTCCTCCACCTTGGCCAGCACATCGATCAGTTCATCGCCGGCGCCATCCTTGGAGACGATGCCCTCGACGCCCGCGCGCATCACCGCCAGCAGATTGCGATCGGTCAGCTCGGCAGTCAGCAGCACGACCCGCCGCCGATCGCCCCGGGCCCGCAGCGTTTCGAGCACCTGGACCCCGTTCATGCCGGGCATGTTGATATCCAGCACGACGATTTCGGGATCGTGGGTGGCGATCGCGTCCAGCGTTTCCTCGCCGCTGGCCGTGGCGGCGACCACTTTGAAGCGGCTGTCGCGCAGCACGGCGGCAACGCCGGCGCGGATAAAGCCGTGGTCGTCAGCAACAAGGATCGTGGTCATGCCTTCAGGCCTGTCATGCATTGATGCGGGTGGGCACTTCGATATCGAGGCGGGCGCCCGGGCGCAGATGGTTGTTGGAATGTTCGGCGATGCGCACGCGGCCACCCAGTGCCGCCACGCGCTCGGTGATCGAGCGCGGCTGGCACAACTGGCCCGCCCCTGGAAAGCCAACCCCGTCGTCTGCAATCGTAACGGTCAGGGTGGACCCGTCGTGGTGGAGCGAAATCATCACTTCGCTGCACTGGCCATGTCGAGCGGCATTGGCAACAGCCTCGCGCACCATTTGTCGCAATTCATAGGCAAGATGGATTGGCACCGGCAGCGGGCCGGTCTGTCCGTCAAAGCGGATATGGACGCGCCAGTGGGCCGACATTTCCTCGACCAGGCTGCGCAATTCCTCGGTCACGTCGGCAGCGCGATCACCGTCCTCGCCGCGGCGCAGCCGGTCGATCATCACGCGCAACTGCGCCTGCTCGCGGCGCAGCGCTTCCTTCATCGCCACGATTTCGCCCTCAGGGTCCTTGCCGTCGCGCAGGCGGCGACGCAGCGCCTCGAGCCGGAACATCGTGCCGGCCAGGAACTGTACGACGCTGTCGTGAAGGTCGCGCGCCAGGGCATTGCGCACTTCGGCCACGGCCGAGCTCTTGGCCAGGGTGGCCATTTCCTCGCGGTCGAGCGCCAGGCCGATCTCGCGAACCAGGGCGCTCATCCACGGCAGGTCGTCCACCGCCATGGCGGGAATGCCCCAGACCAGCAGCTGCCCCTGGCTGGAAACAGAACTGAACGTGGCAAGAATGCCTTCGTTGACGCCGCAGATCTCGGCCAGCGGAATGGCGGCAGTGCTGCGCTCGATCACCAACTGGTGCTCCGCCGGCAGGCCGATGCGGCGCGCGCGCTGGCGATCGAACAGGGTGGGCGGGGCAGGCATGGCCAGGGCCGTGGACAGGGCGCTCGGGCCCTGGCGCTCGCTCGTGACGCGGCCATCGTCCTCGATCAGCAGATCGATCCAGGGCTCGTCACCCCAGGCCACCGCAAGAGCCGCGCCGCGTGCCCCCATGGTGAGGCAGGCCTGGCGCAAGGCGCTGGCCAACACGCGGTTGCGGCGCGC
>NZ_KE148390.1:0-206 GCF_000410615.1 Novosphingobium sp. B-7
CCGGTGCTGGGGCCGGGCGTGGTGACCAATACCGGCAGCGCCGTCGCCGCCGGGCTGGCGCTGGTGCCCGAAGATCGCAAGCGCCAGGGCTTTGTGGCCGGATTCAGCGTGGCCGAAAACATCGCCCTGCCCCGCCGGGGCTGGCTGATCGATCACGCCACCGAACGGCAACAGGCCGAGGCCGCGATTGCCGCCCTGGCGATCAA
>NZ_KE148390.1:307-39766 GCF_000410615.1 Novosphingobium sp. B-7
TCCTGCTGCTGGACGAACCGACCGCCGGCATCGACATCGGCGCGCGGGTCGACATTCTCGAACAGGTGCGGCGCCTGGCCGACGAAGGGCTGGCGATCGTGCTGGTCTCTTCGGATTTCGCCGAACTGCTGGCGCTGAGCGACCGCATCCTGGTGCTGCGCGAAGGCGCCGTGGTGGCCGACGTGGACCCGGCCACCAGCAGCGAGATCGACCTTACCCTTTTGGCCAGCGGCAGCGCACCGGCTTGCGATGGAGTTCCTGCATGATCGCCTCAATCCCCTGGCGGCAAAGCCTGGGCCTGCGCCAGGCCGGCGTATTCTATGCGCTGCTGGCGCTGCTCGGCATTCTGGCGGCGCTCGCTGCCAGCCGCGGCCTGCCGCCCTATCTGGCGCCGGCGAACCTGGGTAACATCGCCTATCAAGCCTCGCTCGTCGGGATCATGGCCGTGGCGATGACGATCATGCTGATCACCGGCGCGTTTGATCTCAGCGTGGCATCGGTTGCGGCCCTGGCGGCGGCAGTGCTGGTCGGGCTGGCCGGGCAGATCGGCTTCGTTCCCGCGCTGCTCTGCGCGCTGTGCACGGCGGCGATGATCGGCATTCTCAATGGCGTGATCGTCGAATTCGTCGGGATCAACGCTTTCATCGTCACGCTCGGCACGCTTACGGCGGTGCGCGGGCTGGTCCTGGTGGTCACCGACGGGCGCTCGCTGATGGTCGAAGACCCGCAGGTGCTGGCGCAAATGCTGGCGTTCGAAAGCGCGCGGGTGCCGCTGTTCTGGCCGCTCTTCGCACTCGGTGCCGTGGCGCTGGCGATCGCGACGCTACGCCGGGCGCCTGCTCCGGCGCTGGGCGGCCTGGGGCTGCTGGCGCTGGCCGGCCTGGTCGGCCCGCGCTTCACCGTGGCGGCCCCCGTCGTCTATCTGCTGCTGTTCACGACCGCCGCCTGGTTCGTGATGGAGCGGACCGTGCTCGGCCGGCGTATCCAGGCGGTAGGCGGCAATGCCGAGGCGGCGCGCCTTTCGGGCATCAACGTGCGCGCCTATCGGCTCCGCGGGGTCATCCTCTCCAGCCTGGCGGCGGGCTTTGCCGGGGCGCTGTTCGGCTCGCGCCTGGGCGCGATCAACCCCACGGCCATGCAGGGCGCGGAACTGACCGTGATCGCCGCGGCGATCCTGGGCGGCACGTCGCTCTATGGCGGAGCAGGCAGCGTGATCAAGACCGTTGCCGGGGCGCTGATCCTGTTTACGCTGACCAACGGGTTCAACATCCTGAACCTGGGAGCCAACTACCAGGGCATCATCGAAGGCGCGGTGATCATCGTTGCCGCCGCGATCTACACCCTGGGCAACCGCAAGCGCGGGGAAACACGATGACCGAAACCGTCCTGCGCATCGCGGTGCGCGAATTCGCACCATTCGAAAGCGCCATTGCCGCCCAGTTCGCCGATTTCGTGCGGCACACCGGCGTTTCTGCCCGGATCGAGCTGGACGTGCTCGATCTCAACACGCTGCACCACAAGGCGATTGCGCAAGGCGGCCTGGCGCGCGGCGACTATGACATCGCGTTTCTGTGCACCGACTGGCTGGCGCAGGCCCAGGCCATGGGGCAACTGGCCGATCTGGCGCCTCTGCTCGCGCAGCGGCCGGCCAGCGACTATCCCCACGGCTGGAGCCCTTCGCTGACCACCATGCAGGCCTTCGCCGGCGGCGTCTGGGGCCTGCCCTATCACGATGGCCCGGAATGCCTGGTCTATCGCAAGGATCTGCTGGCCGCTGCCGACCTGGCCGTGCCCGGCACCTGGGAGGAATACCACGCCGCCGCCCGCCGCCTGCACGATCCGGCCAGCGGCGTCAGCGGCACGGTGCTGGCGCTGTTTCCCGATGGCCACAACGGGTTCTACGATTTCTGCATCCACATCTGGTCGCGCGGCGGAGAGCCTTTCACGCCCGCCGGCCGGCCCGATTTCGCCTCGCCGCAGGCCCATGCGGCGCTCGATTTCCTGCGCACGCTGGCGCGCGACACACAGGCCATCGCGCCGGGCGCGCGCGAGACCGACAGCGTGCAATCGGGCATGCTGTTCGCCGCCGGACATGTGGCCATGATGGCCAACTGGTTCGGCTTTGCCGCCTATGCCGATACCGCGCCCGACAGCGCCGTGCGCGGATTGGTGGACGTGGCGCCGCTGCCCGCTGGCGAGGGCGGTGGCACGGTATCGCTCAACGTGTTCTGGGTGCTGGGCATCGGCAGTGGCAGCACGCACCGCGATCTCGCCTGGGACTTCCTGCGCCATTGCACCCGGCCCGAGATGGACCGCCTGACCACCACCCATGGTGCCATCGGCACGCGCCGCTCGACTTGGGCGGATCCGGCGGTCAATGCCGCCATCCCCTATTACCACCGCCTCGACTGGCTGCACCAGTCCGCGCGCGCGCTGCCGCACACCACGCGCCTGGCCGATTTTTCGCACATCATCGACGATGTGCTGGGCCAGGCGGTGACCGGCGAGCAGACCACGGCGGACCTGCTGGCGCAAGCCCAGTGCCAGGCGGAGGCACTGGCATGACCGCCCCGCTGCGCCAGGCCTGGGACCACCCCGCCCAACCCCGTCCGGTCGTGCTGATCGGCACCGGCGGCATTGCCCACGACGCGCATCTGCCCGCCTATCGCAAGGCCGACCTGCCGGTCTACGGCGTCTACGATCCCGATCAGGACCGCGCCCGCGCCCTGGCCGATGCGTTCGGCATTGGCACCGTCTTCCCCACGCTGGCCGATGCGGCAAAAGCCGATGCGGTGTTCGACGTGGCCGCGCCGCCGGTGGCGCATCTTGCCATCCTGGAAGCATTGCCACGCGGCGCCAGCGTGCTGCTGCAAAAGCCGATGGGCCTTGATCTCGATGCCGCGCGCGCCATCCGCAACGCGGTGCATGCGCGCGGACAGACCGCAGCGGTCAATTTCCAGTTGCGCTATTCGCCGATGATGCTGGCGCTGGCCGATTGCCTGGCGCGCGGCGATCTCGGCACGCTGCTGGAGATCGAGGTGCATCTCAACCTGGCCACGCCTTGGCACCTCTTTCCGCACCTGATCCCCAATCCGCGCGTGGAGATCGTGTCCCACTCGATCCATTATCTCGACACGATCCGCGCCTTGGCCGGCAACCCGAGCGGCGTCTTTGCACGCAGCTTCGGCTATCCCGGCAGCCCGCTGGCCGATACCCGCACCACGATCCTGCTCGATTACCCGGCGCCCTTGCGCGTCACGCTGTCGATCAACCACCACCACGATTTCGCGCGCCAGTTCCAGGATGCCAGCTTTCGCTTAGAAGGCACCGAAGGCGCCGCGCTGGTCAAGCTTGGCGTGTTGCTCGACTATCCGGTGGGTGAGCCGGACGAGCTGTGGATCGTGCGGCGCGGCAGCGAGTGGCAGCAGGTGCCGCTGCAAGGGCGCTGGTTTCCCGACGCGTTCCTCGGCCCGATGTGCAATCTCCAGCGCTTCGCCAGCGGCGAGGACACCCATCTCGCCACGCACGTGGACGATGCCTGGCAGACCATGGCGCTGGTCGAGGCCTGCTATGCCGCCGCGCGCGCGCCCGCCTTTCCCATCCCGCAAGACTGATCGGCGGCTTCCGCCTGCAAGGGGACTTTCCATGATGCGCTTTTCCAGCCGCGCCCTGGCGCTTTGCCTCTGCCTTTCGGCCAGCGCCACGGCCCTGCCGGCCCTGGCCGCTTCGGCACCGACACCGATGCAGGCGACGGCCGCGCCGGGCATTGCCTTTGGCACCGCCTGGTATCCCGAACAATGGCCCGAAGCGCGCTGGGACACCGACCTGGCGCTGATGCAGCAGGCCCATATCAACACCGTGCGCATCGCCGAATTCGCCTGGAGCCGGATGGAGCCGGAGGAAGGCCGGTTCGATTTCGCCTGGCTCGATCGCGCGATCGCCGCTGCCGCACGGCACGGCATGCGCGTGGTGCTGGGCACGCCCACCGCCGCCCCCCCGATCTGGATGAGCGAGCGCTATCCCGAAATCCTGCGCGTGGACGAAGACGGCAGCCGCGCCGGCCATGGCGGGCGCCGCCACTTCTCGTTCGCCAGCGCCCGCTACCGCCAGTTTGCCCGGCGCATCGCCACGGAAATGGCCCGCCGCTATGGCCACAACGCCGCCGTGATCGGCTGGCAGATCGACAACGAGATCGGCCTACCCTCGTTCGATGCCGAAGCCGCGCGGCTGTGGCATGCGTTCCTCGCGCAGCGCTATGGCACGATCGACACGCTCAACCAGCGCTGGGCCACCGCCTATTGGAGCCAGACCTACCAGCGTTTCGACCAGGTGCCGATGCACCTGGGTGGGCAGCAGAATCCCGGCCTGCTGCTCGATTACCGCCATTTCCTCACCAGCACCTGGACCAGCTATGCGATGAACCAGGCCGACGCGATCCGCGCGTTGGCCAATCCGCACCAGTTCATCACCACCAACACGATGTTCTGGAACGACGGGTTCGATCATTTCGCGCTGCACCAGGGGCTCGATATCGCCGCCTGGGACAATTATATCCAGGATGCCGAGCCGGACTGGATCGCCAATGGTGCCGATCACGATCTCGTGCGCGGCTACAAGCAGAAGAATTTCTGGCTGATGGAAACCCAGGCCGGGCGGATCGACTGGGCGCCGGTCAACCGCGCGATGCGCCCGGGCCAAGTGCGCGAAATGGGCTGGCAGGCCGTGCAGCACGGCGCCGATGCCATTCTCTATTGGGAATTCCGCCCCGCGCCCAATGGCCAGGAAACCAACTATGGCACGCTGCTGGCCGCAGACGGTACGCCCGCGCCGATCTTTGCCGAAATTGCTGGACTGGGCGGCGAACTGGCCAAGGCCTCGGCCGCGCTGGCCGGCACGGAGCCGGTGGCAGACATGGCCTTCCTGTTTTCCTACGACAGTCGCTGGGCGATCGACCTGCAACGGATGCATAAGGATTTCGACCCGGTGCGCCAGTTCACCGACTTCTACCGCCCGTTCCGCCTCGCTGCGCAAGGCGCCGCCGTGGTCGCGCCCGAAGCCGACCTGGCGCGCTACAAGCTGGTGGTTGCCCCCAGTCTCAACGTCTTGACCGCTGCCCAGGCGCAGCACCTGGCCGCCTATGTGCAGAACGGCGGCACGCTCGTACTCGGCCCGCGCACCGGGCAGAAGGACGATGCCAACGCGCTGTGGCCCGCGCGCCAGCCTGGGCCGCTAGGCACGCTGCTGGGCGCGCATGTCGAGCAATTCTATGTGCAGGACGGCACCGTGGCGATCACCGGCCCGCTGGGCGAGGGCAAGGCCGCCATCTGGGCCGAGGCGCTGGTGCCCGATGCACCGGAAACCGAGATCCTGGCGCGCTATCGCCAGCCCGGCGGCTGGCTCGATGGCAAGGCGGCGGTCGTCTCCCGCCAGGTCGGGCGCGGGCGGATCGTCTATGTCGGCGCCTGGCTGGAGCCGGAGGCGCTGTCACGCCTCGCTGCGCGCCTGGTGCCCCAGGCCGGGGTTACCCCGGTGTTGCCGGGCACAGCGGCGGACGTGGAAATCGGGCTGCGACGCGGCCAGGGCCGCACCCTGCTGATCGCGATCAACCATGGCGATGAAGCGCGCGCCCTGGCCCTGCCGGCCGGCGCCCGGCCGCTGATCGGCACGGCACCGGGCGGACAGATCGGCGGGCATGGCGTGCTGGTGGCGGAGTTGCCTTGAGGGCTGCGCCGCCACCCCGTTCGATCAGTTCCAGGGGCGCGACCGGCAGACCGAAATCCCCCGCACATCATTGGGATAGGGGCCGCTGACCGCCGTGTAGAAGTGGTAGAGGTCCCCCTTCCAGAAAATCACCGAGGGCTTGTGGGCATATCCATCGTCGACCGAGCCGGGCTTGCCGACATCGATCAGCACTTCGTCCACCTTGTGGAACATGAACGGATCGCGGCCCAGCGCGAGCAGGTCGCGCGCCTTGTAGTCGGTGCCCGACAGGCCGAAGTAGAACATCGCCCAGCGCCCCTGATGCGTCATCACCACCGGATCGCTGGCAAAGCGGGAGTCCGGCGCGGGCGGTGCGCCGTTGCGCAGGATCGGGTTGCCCGGATGGCGGCGCCAGGTCTTGAGATCGGTGGACACCGCCACGCCGGTCTGCTCGTGCCAGTCCTTCTCGGCGGTCTTGGCGTTGTAATAGAGCAGGAACTGGTTGCCGTGCTTGACGAGGTAGGGCTTGTAGAGCCCGCCCCGCTCCCACGCCGCGCCATCTTGCGCGCGCAGGATCGGCGGCCCGCGCCGCCAGGTGCGCAGATCGCGGCTGAACGCCAGGCCGATCACCGCCGGTCCTTCCTCGTATCCCGGACTGGGATAAGCGTGCCAGGCGCAGACATATTCGCCGTTCACCCGGATCAGTTCGCCGGGCGCATGCATCTCGGTTTCCCGCAGGATCGAGGCCGAGGCGACGTTGAAGCGGGTGACCGGATCGCTGGGATCGCGCGCCAGGATCACGCCCTGCCGCTGCCAGTTCACCAGATCGTCGGACACGGCGATGCCCGTCTGGTAGCCGGTGCCGTCAAAGCCCACGTACGTCAGGTAGAAGCGGCCCTCGTGGCGGAACACGAACGGGCAATCGACGGCCTTTTCGTCAAAACTGCCCGCCACCTTCGAGCCGCCGAGGATCAGCCGACCGAGCTTGTAGGGCGTGCGGAACGGCGCGACCGGATCGCTCGCGCCATGCCCATTGGCCAGGGCGTTGCCGGGCAACAGCAAAGTGCCGGCCGCAGCCGACGAACCCGCCAGCATGGCCCGGCGGGAAAGACTATCCTTCATGGTTCCTGATCTCCCCTTCGCGCTGTTCGACAGCGTCGATTCTTTGTTGGCCGTGGCGGATCACGCCACACACCGCCTCTGCGGCAGCAACGCCGTCGCGCGCGGCAATCGCTTCGACGATGGCCGCATGGCCGCGCAGGCTGGCCTGGTGCTCTGCCGCATCGTCTACCGGCGAACTCAGGGTGAACGCGGCGAACAGCGCCGTTTCGATCACCGCTTCGGTCCCGGCCATCAGGCGATTGCCCGAAGCCTGGCCGATCAGCTTATGCAGGGCGAGGTCCGCCCTTGCGAAATCCAGCCGAGACAGGCCCGGCTCACCCATCGCGGCGATCAGCCCGCACATCTGCGCGATCTGCGCGGGCGTGGCATGGCGCGCTGCCAGGGCGGCGGCGGCCGGCTCCATCGCCAGGCGGAAATCGGCCAGTTCCTCGCGCAGGCGGCTTTCAACGCCTTCGCCCACGTGCCAGGCCAGCACGTCGGCATCGAACAGGTTCCACTGCTGACGCGGACAGACCCGCATGCCCACGCGCGTGCGCGCCACGACCAGGCCCTTGGCCGCCAGCGTCTTGAACGCTTCGCGCAGCACCGTGCGAGACACCGCGAAGCGCTCCAGCAGCAATTCTTCGCTCGGCAGCGTGCCTCCTTGCGCAAACGCGCCGGCGACGATCGCGCTGCCGATGCCATGGACCACGCGATCATGGCTGTTGCGCAAGCCCGGCTGCCGCGCGCCACCGGCCATGGCGGATCGGCCATGAGCGGACAGAAGCGGGCCGGATGGGGCCGAAGCAGACAGGAAACCGGGAATCGCCATGGCGATAGTTTTACGCGGAACGCGCAAACCTGAATAGTCATTTTATATTATTATATGATTTTATGCCAAACCACACCTAACAGACGAAATTGCCAATCCTCCTGCTAATGCGATTGCCTCTCATTACTGTTTAAGCCAGTTGCCGTCCGGTAACAGGGAGGCTCCGCATTTGACCCGATTTCACGCCTTGCTCGCCGGAAGTGCCCTCGCCGCGCTCCTCGCTTCTCCTGGCCTGCACGCCGAAGATGCCGAGGCGCCGCGGACGATTGCGCCGGGCGAGATCGTCGTGACCGGCGAAAAGGCCACGCGCACGCTTCAGCACACGCCGACCAGCATCGCCGTTACGACGCCGGAAAAGATCGCCCGCGAAACCCTGCTGTCGATCCAGGATGTCTATGCCCGCACCGCGAACCTGAGCGACACGTATGGTTCGGCCGAGTTCATCATTCGCGGCATCACCAATTCGGGCGTGGGCGGTGGCGGCCAGGCGGATACCGCCAGTGTCTATATCGATGGCGCGCCGATCCCGCGCCAGGCGCTCTATGGCGGCCCTACCGACTTGTGGGACGTGCAGCAGGTGGAAGTGCTGCGCGGGCCGCAATCGACCATCCAGGGCCTCAACGCGCTGGCCGGCGGCATTGTCATCACCACGCGCGATCCCTCGCTCGATCGCTGGACCGGCGACGCGCGCGTGCTGTGGACCGATCGCAACGACCGCACCTTTTCCGCCGCGCTCGGTGGCCCGCTCATCGCCGACGAACTCGGCCTGCGCCTATCGGCCGAGCGCCGCGCCAATCGCGGCGTGATCCGCAACGTCACGCGCGGCGGCTATGACGACGCGATGGAGTCGCTCAACCTTCGCGGCAAACTGAAATGGACGCCCAGCGCCCTGCCCGGCGTGGAGGCCGTGGCCAGCTACAACCGCGTGCGTCGCGAAGGGGCTATCTCTGCCACTATGCCCGCACCGACGGGCCCGATTACTATGACAACTGCACCTCCACCGCTGACCAGCCCAATCGCGGCTGGGTGGCCAGCGACATCGCCCTGTTCCGGCTGAGCGTACCGCTGGCCGACGGCCTCAAGCTGTCAAGCGCGACGTCGTGGAACCGCTTTCGCGTGCAATCGGTGGCCGACTCCGACAACACGGCGGCCAATCTATCGACGATCAACAATCTCTATCGCTTCAAGACCCTGACGCAGGAACTTCGCATCAATTACGAAGGCGACCGGCTCAGCGCCCTGCTCGGCGCATGGTACTATCGCCGCACCGGCGGGCTGACCGCGCGCAGCCAGATCAACGTGCCCACGCCCACCGGCACGATCACCAACCTGCTCACGCCCTACGTGGGGGCGACGAGCGCCGCCACGATCGCCACTGCCTATGCCCAGGTGCTGCCGGTCATCCCGGTTGCCTATGCCGCTTCGCAGCCGGAGCGGGTCGAGACCATGGCGCTGTTTGGCGACGCGCGCTGGCGCGTGGCCGACCGCCTGACCCTGATCGGCGGCTTCGGCTTCGGCCTCGATCGCGAGCGCAATCGCTATGCCGCGGAAACGCAAACGACCTTCACCGACACGCTGCCCGCCACCGATTTCCTGGGCACGCGCTATGCCCCGCTGGTCTCCGCCGTCAACGCCGGGGTGCTCGGCTTGGTCGACGATGCCAATGCGCCGATGGCCGCCAACACCCGCACGTTCCACGCCTTCCTGCCCAAGGCCGGGGTCAGCATGGACTGGACGCCGGACCTGACCACCGCATTCACCGTGCAGCGCGCCTATCGCTCCGGCGGATCGAGCCAGAACCCGGCGCGGGCCGGCGCGGTGCTGCTGGCCTATCGCGGCAATCGCGCCGACCAGACCTGGGCCGTGGCCGGCGGCGGCACGCTTGCACCGCTCAGTGCGCGCTGGAGCGATTTCCTGCTGCACCTGCATGTGAACCTGCATCTGCCGCGAAGCTGGGGCGGGTTCCTGGTCGGGCTGACCGGCGTGGCCCTGCTGTCTTCGCTCGTCTCCGGGGTGCTCGCCCATCCGCGCGTGGTGCGCGATGCGTTCCACTTGCGCCTGGGCGGATCGCGGCGTCTGGCCGAGGCCGACTGGCACAACCGCCTGGGCGTGTGGGCCTTGCCATTCCACGCCACCCTGGCGCTCACCGGTGCCCTGCTCGGGCTGAGCACGCTGATCGTCGCGGCGCTGGCGCTGCTGCTCTATCGCGGGGATCGATTGCGGCTCGATGGGCAGCATCGCAGCCCTTTGGCCATGCCGACATAGCGCTGGCGTTGGGCAGCGCGATCATGGCTGGCTGCCTGTTGCGTTTGGATAGAGGCTGTCGCGCAGGCCCGCCGGAAGCGCATCCGCTGTGACGCCTGGCGTTGGCTGATCCGCTCTGCCGGTGTGTCGGGGTGAGGCAAACAGCGAGGCGGCCCGCCAATCCGGCACCGCAGCAAGCGTCTCCTGCGCCGCCGGTGGCGTGGTGGCGAGATCGCCCGGCAAGGCGAGCCGGGTGGCAAGCCGGGCCGGCAGATCCTGGCGAGCATGTTCGAGATTCATCGCGGCGCCTTTTTTTGGCAGGGCGGGACAGATCGTGCTGTTCGTCACCAGCTTGGCCTGCCCTTCTTCGCGATCACCGGCCTGTGGTTCTGGTGGGCACGCCAACGCGCCAAACGCAAGGCGCGTGCCCGGCGGCAGGCCGGCACCGCGGCCGGTTGGGCTTAGGCGCTGGCGCCGCAACCAGGGACCTGCCGCCTTTTGCCCCCTCAGGACGGGTATCCAATCAAGCGCTCTCGCGGGCAATGATGCGAAATCCTACGTTCACCGAACGCTGTTTCGGCGCCACGCCCGAGACATGGCTCCGCACCGCGGCATTGACCTCGCGCGCAATCTGCGCCCCGTCGATTTCGACGGTCGTGATTGTCGGGCGCATGTCACTGGCAACGCTGGCATTGCCGAAACCGACGACAGCAAGCTGATCAGGAACCTTCAGGCCTGCAGCATTGGCTTCCACGATGATGCCCTGGGCCAGCGAGTCCGAGCCACAGACGACCACATCGGGGCGTTCCGGCTGCCGGCGCAATTCTGCAAAGACACGTCTGGCGTGGCCAAAGCGGGAAGGACTGTCGACCGCGATTTCCTTGACCGGCGTGTCGCTGTGCGCTTCCCATCCTTGTACGAAGCCATCGCGGCGCAGGCGGGCCCGGCCCAGTTCTGCCGAGACCAGCGCCGGCCGGCGATAGCCGCGTTCATAGATGAAGCGCGCAAGGTTATGCCCGATCTCGACGTGGGAAAAACCGACCGCGATGCCCGGTGGTTCCGCCGGAAGATCCCAGATCTGGACGAAGAGGCCCGGAAAATGCTGTATGAGCGCCGTGGTTTCGGCGCTGATGGGCGCAGTCGAGACAATCGCGTCCACCTGGCGGCCCATGGCGGCCCGGATCATCGCTTCGGTGCGGCCCGCCGCTGTCCCGGTCAAGGCTAGCATGACCATGGTGCCGCCGGCGTTCAATTCCTCCACCATGGTCTCGATCGTGCGGTCGAACAACGAGTCCACCAAATGGGGGATCAGCACCGCAACCATCTTGGAGCGCGACGACGCCAATCCTCCCGCCAGAAGATTGGGTACGTATTGCATTTCCTCGATCGCGGCACGGATTCGCACCGCAGTGCCGGCGGCCACGATGTCCGGGTTGTTGAGGAAGCGGCTGACCGTGGCCGTTGATACTCCGGCCCGCGCGGCGACATCATCGAGTTTGGGATTGCGCGTGGAAGGACGGACCATGGTTGCCACCCTTTCCGAATTTGCCGGAAAGATGCAAGCGTTCTCATCCAAATCGCAACGGCACAGTCAGTGGCCCGATTTCTGGCCAGCGGCTCAACGTGATCGGCCCGTCGAGCGTAAAACCACCCGGCGTGGCAGCCAGCAGTTCGCCGAGCGCCACGCACAGTTCCATGCGCCCCAGGTGCAGCCCCGGACAGTTGTGAGGTCCACGGCCAAACGCAAGATGCTCGGCAATGTTGGGGCGATCAAGCACGAAGCGGTCGCCATCGGGGAAGATCGCCTCGTCGCGATTGGCGGAGCAGTAGAGCAGCGCGATGGCATCGTTGGCCTTGATCGCGCGCGCACCCACCACCGTGTCGTTGACGGCGGTACGGGCAAACCCGCGATAGGGTGTGTAGAGCCGCAGGAATTCCTCGACGGCGGCGGGGACCAGCGCCGGGTCTGCGCGCAACTGCGCCTGCAATTCCTGGTCGCGTGCCAGGTGCACCGCCATGCTTCCGACCAGCACCATCGGGGCTACGATGCCGACCACCAAGACCTGGCGCACGGCCCCGATCAGCAGGTCTTCTGGCAAGGATTGCCCGCCGTGGACAGCGGCAAGCAGGGCGCTCGTCGGGTCGATCGCAGGGTCTTCGGGCGCCTCGCGCCGCAGCCGCACCAGATCACGCGCCATGTCGTAAAGGCGCAGGCTGGTGGCCTTCATCAGTTCCGGCTCGTTGCGATGTACGGCCAGAACGAAAGCACGCCCGTCATCATGCAGCGTATCGAGCCAGTGGGGCGGCATGCGCATCCACAGGCCGAACACCCGCACCGGCAAGAACGAGGAAAAATCGGTGCAGATGTCGCCACCACCGCGCTCCACCATCGGCGCCAGCATTTCGCGTGCAAAGCGCCGGGTATCGGCTTCGAGGCGACGCACCTTGTCCTGCGACAGCAAGGGATTGAGCGCCTGGCGGAAAGGCGTGTGTTCGGGCGGATCGAGGTGCAATGGCGGGCGCCGGCCGGTGAACGCCACCTTCGGGATCACGTTCTGCGTTTCGGTGGAGAACGAAGCCCAATCACTGGCAACGCGGCGCACATCCTCATAGCGGCTGAGCGCCCAGAAACCTCCAAGCCCGTCCGTATGGGCCACCGGACATTCCCGGCGCAGCCGGGCATATTCGCGATGGGCGCTGTCGAAATCCTCGGGCGCCTCGGGATCGAAGTCCGACGGGATTGCGGTCATCTCAGTGGTCCTTGTCAGGGCTGGCCATGGCGCGCGCAGGCATGACGCCGTGCGCGGCACGGGCGGAAAGGCGGGGGGCGAGCGAAAGCAGGGCGATCGCGGCAATCAGGATCGCCGCACCGGCCAATTCTGCAGGGCGTGGCACCGGCATGCCCCAGATCCAGGCGAGCAGCAGCGCCGCCACGACACCCGCGATCAGGCTGGCCGCCCGCTCAAGCGGGACGCAGTAGGAATTCTCGCGCGGGTCCAGCAGGATGAGAATCGACAGGATGGACACGGCGGTGAGCGTCACGCCCATGCCCACCAGCGGCCAGATCACGCCCAGGCGCCAGATGCCGATGAACCCACGCGCCAGTTCATCGGCCTGTCCACCCAGGCCGAGCGTGGAAATGGCCGCCAGGGCCACCAGTGACATGGGCAGCGCGATGATCTTTTCTTCGACGAAATAGGCCCTGACCGTTTGTGGATCGCCGGTCTTGCCCACCCGCGTCATCACCACCAGGCGCAGGAAATAGCCAAGCGTGTAAAGCACCACGGTCAGCACCGCGAGAGGAGGCAGCCGCAGCCCACCCCGATCGGTCAGGGTGATCACCAGGGCGAATGCAACCATGGCCAGGGCCAGCCAGCTCCACCACCGCACGCGGCGCCCGAACAGCACGTCGACCAGCGGGGCCAGGATCAGAATGTCACCGCGCATGATCAGCTGGATGAACGGGATGCTGACGCCCTTGAACGTCAGCGACAACGGCACGGTAAACAGCACCAGCGAGGTCGCCAGCCCCGAAAGGAACGTCGCACGGCGGGGAAACGGCACGCTCCAACGACCGATTGCCAGGCGGTTGGCCTGCCGATGCCAGCCAGACAGCCAGATGAAGGCATAAGTCATCACCAGGTTGAGCATCAGCGAGCCGGGCAGGAGTTCGAGTCCGGTGAGCGGACGTCCCAGGGCCACGATCGACGTTGTCGCGAGATACCGCGTCAGCATGATGCTGGGCAGATAGGACAGGAGATAGCCCAGCAGCAGCAGTTCCATCGGCATGCCGCCGGTCGCGGAGGTGGGCGCAGATTGAGCAGGCCTGGTCATCGGCAGGGTTTTCCTCGCAGGCACGGGCGGAGCATCGGTGCCGGGCGATGGGCAACGAACGGGCCTTTCGGCACAACCCAGCGCGCGCGGTCGAGCCGCGCCTCCAAGGTCGACAGCGCGCCCAGCAGCGCCTCGGGCGGGAACCGGCAATGGCCGGCACCGCGATACCACAGGCCCTTGACCATCGCAGGCCTGGCCGCGTCGACATAGGCCTGCTGCAAGGACGGCGACGTGATGCCGTCCCCCTCGGCCTGGAGCGAGACGACCGGCACGCGTGGGCGCGCGTCGGGTGTGTAGTGCTGCATAATGTAAGCCACCGCTGCCGGCTTGGCCGGGATGCGCGGCGCCGCATCGAGGCGGGCCAGATCCGCATCGAGGTTCAAGCCGGCCTGCGCGTAGAGCTTGGCCACGAATGCACGGCGCCCCGAAAGCGCCAGTTGACGGGGATAGGACACCTGCGTGTTCCAGGAAAACGCCCCACCGGCGCGGGTTTCCTGGTCGTGGCGCGGCGGGAACACCGCCATCGCAAAGGTCGCCGCGATGTTGGCAGCCTGGGCATCGGCATCGTCGGCGCGCGGTTCCGGCTGATCGGGCGCGGTCCATCCGGGCATGCCGCCCAGCACACCGGCCAGCGCCAGCCGCGCCCACCCCTGCGGTGTCGCCATGGCGGCCTTGACCGCATCGCGCACCCGCATGCTGTTGGCCGCATCGTCGGCAACGCCCGTCAACACGATGCCGTCGCCCGGCGCCTGCAAGGTGCGAAAGGCAAAGGCGCCATCCAGAGCCATGTTCATCATGCCGACAGCGCCGCCGATGGACGGGCACAGCGCCACCGCGCCATCGATACGATCGGGTCCGCCGCGGGTCTGCTCGGCCAAGGCAATGGTGACGAGGCTGCCCATCGAAGCCCCCCAGGCGATGGTGCGACGCGGGGCCCCATGCTGGGCGGCAAAGGCAGCAATGGCAGCGCGCTGCGCCGGTACGGCCTGCGCCAGCGACCATCCGCCCGACGCATAATCCGATGCCAAAAGCGCGTATCCCCGCGCCAGCAGCGTGTCACGCAACCCGGCGGGCGCCGGATCCGGCAACGCCGCCTGCGGTTCGTACCCCCGCCCCCAGACGAGCAACGTACCATTCCAATGCCCGGAAACCATCGCGTGCCACCGCCCGCCGCCAGGCAGCGTGCCCGAAAGCACCTGCACGTCGGCAGGAACCGGGTCGGTGGACGGTACCGGTTGGGCCGGGGCGACACCGGAGGTCGGCGCCATGACCATGGCCATGGCAAGGGTGGCCATGGCTTTCATGGCGCCACCACCCGGAGGTTTCGGCGAACGGTCCAGTCGGGATCGCGGCACAGCCGACAATCCGCGCCGACAAACGCCGCGCTGGCGGCACGCTCGCCCTTGAGTTGCCAATCGAGCCAGTGCCGGGCAACGATGGACCAAAGCCCGCCGCGCGGTTCGAAGAACGTGCCCGAATGCCCGACGTCGCGGCTCACCAGCACCGCGGGAACCGAACGGATCCGGGCGAAATCATCGGTGCCATTGGTATAGGCCACGTCGGTCATGCCACCCAACATGTACAATATCGGCGCATGCAACCGGTCGAGCAGGCTCTTGTCCACCGCCAGGCCCGGCATGCCGGCACCACCCGCCGGGAAAAGCCCGGAATCGAACACGATCGTGGCGCGGATGCGCGGATCGGTCGAGAGGCTCAGCGCAAGCAAGCCGCCGCACGACCAACCGGCAACCCCGATCCGTGCCTTGTCGATATAGCGGGCCCAGCCGCCATTGCCGGCGGCATCGGCGCTGGCCCAATCGAGGGCGCGGGTCATGTCTGCCGGGCTTACGCCTTGGCCGGGGCGATCGGGCGCCAGGACGGCGCCTTGCGGATAGTTGCGCAAGCCGCCCGGGCCCTCCAGCATGGCACCGGGCACGATCACGACATAGCCGTGCGAGGCAATTTCGGTCAGCAGCCGGCGCGCGTTGCTGGCATCGGCCATGCAGCCGCCGTTGCCGAAGATCAGCACCGGCAGCCGGGCCTGCTCGAAAAGAGCAAGATTTGCCGGGCGGTAGAGCACGGCGCCGGGCAAGGCGGGCTCGATCGCGCGGATCGCGGGATAAGGGCCGCTGCCTGGCTCGTCGGGCAGGCCGTTGAGGTGTTCGCGTTCACGCTGAAGGACGGCCTCGTCGCTCAACCCGGGCACCGCGCGAAACGCCGCGTCGAGCGCGCCGCGTACGGTGTTGCTGACCAGCGCGAGCCGTGCCGGCGAATCCACCTTGATCTCGGGATGGAAATCGATGTGGTTGTAATCCGCATAGCGATACCCGCGTGCCAGGGCGGCATCCTGCATCCACTGCGCCAACGCCTCGTCATCGCGCGACGCGCCGGCCGCAAGGCCGAGCGGCCTTGCAAGGACCACCTTCAGCCCCGCCCCCTGCGCCGCCCGGGCCAGCCGATCCGCGGCGTTGCGCGTGGCTTCCAGTTGGCCCTTGCCGTCCACTAGGTGATCCGGTTGAAGGTGCAAGACCTGGTACCGGCCGCTTTCGATCTGCGCGCGCGCGGCGGCTTCCCCTGCGGCAAGACCGCCCTTTCCGGTCAGGACCGTGCCAAGGCCGGGGAAGTCGAACAGCGCGGGATCGATCCGCATCCAACTTTGCAGCGTGGTGCCCCCCACGAACAGCGGCAAGCGCCGCACGACCGCGGTTGAATTGGCGGCCGCAGCCGCACCCGGCACCGCCGACTGCGCCAGCACCGCGTCGTTCGCTCCCGCAAGCAGCAGGCCCGCCGCGAGGAGACGAAGCAGACCGGGTTTGCGCAAAACGCTGTTCATGGAGGGGACTTTCACGATCAGAACCGGAACGACAGTGTTGCGCCAAACTCGCGCGGTTGCCCCAGGATATAGGACCCGATGCCGTCGGTAACCTGGTCGACACTGGCAATGTAATTGTTGTCCAGCAGGTTATCGACATAGGCTGCCAGCGACCAGTTGTCGGACGCCTTGTAGGTGAGGCGCGCGCCAACCAGCGTCCGGGCGGGGAGACGGTTATAGGGCGCCTGGAAGAAGTTGACCCATTGTGCGCCCTGGTAGCTGATGCGGGCCGACGGGGTCAGCGAGCCCTTGCTCAGGGCGAAGACGTAGGACACGCCCGCCGCGCCCGAAAACTTGGCAGCAAAGGGAATGGTGCGCCCGGCAAGGTTGATCAGTTCGGGCTGTGCCGGCAGCCCATTGCCGAACAGGCCCGCAGGCTGGACAATCTCGAACTGGCCATATTTTGCATCCAGCACCGAGAAGGACGCATCGGCCGCAAAGCCCCCCACCTTCAGGTCGAACTGCCCTTCCACACCCTTGATCCTGGTGCCGTTGACGTTGCGGGTGATCGCGGTCGCGGGATTGTTGATGTCGGCCGCGTAGGTCGCCTGGAAATTCTGGTATGTCATGTAGAAGCCGCTGACCGAAGCGGTCAGGTGATCATCGAACAGGCGTCCCTTGACGCCGGTTTCATAGTTGATGACGCGCTCGGCATCGTAGTTGATGCCAAACGGCGTCGTCCCTCCCGGCTTGTAGCCCTTGCTGATCGTGCCATAGATGAACAGCCTGGGATCGATCTGCCAGTTGAGCGCGACGCGGCCGGTGAACTCGGAAAAGTCGCGAATGCCGGGATTGAGGGGGATGCGGAAGCCCGAAGGGCCGGCCGGGGCAATGTAGCTGTCGATGAAGCCCACGTGGTCCCAGCTGTAGCGGCCGCCGGCCTTGATTTCCAAGCCATTGCCCAGCTTGTAGCCGACTTCGGCAAAGACGGCCTCGTTGCGCCGCCGTGCATCGGTGAAGATAGTCAGGCTCTGCTCGTATGGCGCGCCCTTGGCGATGTTCGGCACGGTAAAGGCCGGCTGGCGATAATTGAGCATGGTCGCGCCGGCCGTCCAGGTGAACGGGCGATTGTCAGGAGAGATCAGATCGATTTCGCCCGTGTAATAGCGATCGTGAATGGTGATCTTGCTCGACGTTCCGGTGGCAGCGGTGGAATAATCGTTGTCGCGCACCGAGAGCTGGTCGGTCGTTTGATAGGTGCCCAGCACGCGCACCTTGAACGCATCGATGCCGCTGTAGTTGAGCACCGCCGTGGTGCGGTTGTACATGGTGTTGAGCGCCTGGTCGGTGTCATAGGCGATCGTGCGATTGCCCACCGGGGCCTGGGCAAAGCTCTGCGTGGGCAGGCCATCGGTCCGCCGGTCGCTGTATTGGTGGATCAGCAGCAGGTCCAGGTCATCGATCGGCTTGTAGAGCAGTTGGGCGCGGCCCAGGAAACGGCTGAGGTTGCCCGGCTGGTTGCCATAGCGCACGGGCTGCGCCGCCCCGGTCGGCCCCAGGTTGGTGAACGCCGAACCGCGCCGCTCGACCTGGCCCGACAGGCGGACGGCCAGCTTGTCGCTCAACTGCGTGGTGACGCCTGCCTCGACCTGCTTGCGGCCGATATTGCCCAACGTGACGCTACCAAAGCCGCTGGTTCCGTTGAAATCGGGCCGCACCGAACTGATGTAGATCGCGCCGCCGCTGGCATTCTGGCCCGTGTAAGTGCCCTGCGGGCCGCGCAACACTTCCACGCTGGCAACATCGAAGAACGAGTCCCCGTAGACGAATTCGCGGGCGACATAGGTGCCATCCCAATGGATCGCCACGCCAACCGACTGGTTCGGCGCCCCTTCGGAAATGCCGACACCCCGAATGTTGACGAACTTGACGTTGCCGTAGTCAGCAAAGCTCAGCGACGGAACCTGCGATTGCAAGCTGTTGATATCGCTCACGCCACGGGCCTTCAGCATGTCGGCATTGAGCGCCACGACGGAAATCGGCGTGGAAAGCGCGCTCTGGCTGCGGCGCTCGGCGGTCACCACGATGCCGGGGGCAGCCGCGCCTTCGTCGGCGGCCGCACCACTGCCTTCGGCCTGCGCAAATGCAGGAGCCGACGTTCCAGCAAGCAACACGCCTGCGATCCAGTGCTTATACCTCATATTGGATACCCCTCTCCCGATATCGGACACTGCCCGGCGCATGAAGCTGGCCCGCATTCTGATTTTGCATCTGGGTCCGCACAGGCCTTGCGCGCCCTGAAGCACCGCATAGCCCCGTTCCCGCCTTTTATGCAAGCGCTTTCATTCATGAGGGACCGTTCGGAACCGACCCCATCAAGATCGGTATGTCCGCTCGAAATGGGGCAACCAGCGTATCACGCCAGCCAAATTGCCAACGTAACCAACATCAACCCCAGCCGACACCGTCCGTGGATTGAATGACGTCGCACTCGGCAAATTTCGGAGTAAGCGTTTACATGAGGAAAGCCTGAAGGGACGACCCCGCCACGCCGGATCTTGCCGATGGGCCTCACGCAAACGGAATAACCGATGCGCAATCAGGGCTGCTCCCAGTAGGGCGGATCGCCAAAGCTACGGCGCAGACTGTCCCCGAACGCGCGTATCTTGCTCGCGGCACCATGATCGCGCGGATATGTCAGGAAAAGTTCCGCGCCTTCCGCAGGCCAGCCTATGTCCACTTCGATCAGGGCCCCGGTCTTGATTTCCTGGTGCAGGAAGAATGTCGGCAACATGGCAAGCCCAAGGCCGGCCAAGACGGCATCGCGCATCACGATCCCGTTGTTGACCCGCAGCGCCGCTCGCGGCCGCACGACAGTCCAGCCAGACCCCGCAGCGAAGCGCCAGTCACCTGACCTGTTGGCGTAAAGAATGGCCGTGTGACCTTCCAGCTCCGTCAGCGAAGTGGGCTTGCCATGCTCCGCAAGATAGGAAGGCGCAGCCACCAGAAGGCGTCGACTGGTCGCCAGCCGTCGCGCGATCAGGCGGCCATCGCCGATGGCGCCGTGTCGCAGGACGGCATCGAACCCGCCGGTCGCCGCGTCGACAAAGCGATCGTCCAGGTCGAGAGACATCTCGATCCCCGGGTGCTCCTGCAGGAAGCGGGCAATCGCCGGCCCCAGGTGAAGAATGCCAAAGCCCACGGGCGCCGATATGCGCAGCGGCCCGGCCAGCTTGCCGCTCCTCGCGTCGATCTCTGCTGCGGCTTCCTCCATTTCGCGCAGGATGCGTTGCGCACGCGGCAAGAACGCTTCGCCCGCGCTGGTCAAGGTCAGGCGCCGGGTGGAACGCTGGAGCAACGTTGCCCCCAGCGCCCTCTCCAACTCTGCCAGCCTCTCGCTGACCACCGATTTTGCCAGTCCAAGGCGTCGCGCTGCGGCACTGATCGAGGTTTGGTCAACCGTGGCGACGAAGGCTGTAATGCCGTCGAGCTTCATCATTGTTCGGTTTTCCCGTCGTTCAAAACCAGAATTGGATAGCTGGTGCGAACGCTGCCCGATCGGCATCTTCCCGTCCAGACAGCGCGCCGGCCTGCCTCTTCAGGGCCGGTCCCGCTGCTCCCATCCAGAGGAGGCTGACATGAACGACTTTATCGGAAAGAATGTTCTCGTGCTTGGCGGCAGCCGTGGCATCGGTGCCGCCATCGTCCGCCGGTTCAGCGAGGGTGCGGCCTCAGTGGCTTTCACCTATGCCGGATCACGCGATGCCGCCGCCAAGCTTGCCGAAGACACGGGCGCCACGGCCATCCAGGCAAACAGCGCGGACCGCGATGCCCTGGTCGCAACCGTCGCCGACCGCGGCGCGCTCGACGTTCTGGTCATCAACGCCGGCACACTGGTCATGGGCGATCCCCTGCAAATCGATCCCGACGACATCGATCGCATGATCGACGTCAATGTCCGGGCGCCCTATCATGCCGCAGTCGAAGCTGCCCGCCGCATGAACGACAACGGCCGGATCATCGTGATCGGATCGGTCAACGGCGATCGCATGCCGTTTGCCGGTGGAGCGGCTTCGCCATGACCAAGGCTGCGGTGCAAGGCATGGTGCGCGGGCTGGCAAGGGACCTCGGGGCGCGCGGCATTACCGTCAACGGCATCCAACCGGGCCCCACCGACAGCGACATGAACCCCGCCGAAGGCCCCCTGGCCGAAACCATGCACAGCTTCATGGCGATCAAGCGCCATGCAAGGCCAGCCGAGATCGCCGAATACGCAGCTTATCTGGCCGGACCGCACGGTGCGATGATCACGGGTGCCCTGCAGACGATCGATGGCGGCTTCGGCGCCTGAGCATCCATCAAGCACACCTTTGGGACTATGCCGTCATCCACGGCATAATCCTTGCCTACCACCCTGCGATCGATCGGTCGTTCACGGCCGCTGGCAGCGGCGTCGGAACCCGTCGCGGACAATGTGCAGATCGGCTTTGGGTGCCGGGTCCAGCACCGCGCGCAGATGTGCCCCGCCATGGAGTCAGATTTCTGCGACCTTCGTCCATAACGTCGCGATAGGCCTGCGCTTCATCGGCCGGCGCCATGGCTTCGCGCAGGATATTTTCGGCAAGACTGATTTCGCGCGGACTGGCTTCGCCGATGGCCGGCAGGCAGACATCGCCCAGCCGGTCCGACCGCCAGAGGCCACGCTCGATCAGGAGCCCGATCGCGCGCCAGCGGCGACCGCCGGCATGAACATCGTAGAGCGCCTTGCGCCCTTTGGCTGGCGTGACGACCAGGGGCTGCAGCAGGCCATGCTCGGCAATGCTTGCCGCGAGCGCCTCCAGGCCGGCATCCCGCGCCATCGTGCGGACATTGGCCTGCGACAGGCGCAGCTTGGCGTGAGGAACAGCAGTGGTTTGCATGAGAGGTCTCCGAGACCAGGAACGAGACCCGGATCAGGGGAACCTTTATGCTCCCGGGGGGCCTCAGCCCCCCAAATCCCCCTTCCCTCTCCCAGCATTTTACCGCCGCAGACACGGCGCCGCCCGCCAACCACCAACCACCACCCTCGACTGCATCCGGCGATGGCAGATCCGACACAGCGTCAACGATAGGCATGCCGCCGCAATGGTGGGAGCGCCGCCGGATTGCGGACGGGCACGAGCGGCACGGTCGCCTGCTGGATCGTCGCGACCGGCTGCGCCGGCATGGCCACGATACGGGCCGGCGGCAGGCAGTGGTCCGCCCAGAGTTGCATCACCGCGCGCCGCTTGCGGAAGAAGTCCGTGCGCAGGTAGGCTGCCTTGGTCTTGTTGCCGATGGAATGCGCAAGGCAAGCTTCGGCCACTTCATCGGCCGTCTCGGTTTCGTCGGCGACCCAATCGCGAAAACTCGAGCGAAAGCCATGGACCGTCACAGGCACGTCCATGCCGCGCACCAGTTCGAGCAACGCCATGTCCGTCAGGGCCGCACCCGAAACCGGGCCAGGAAAGATGTATGGATTGTCGTCGATCGACAAGTGCCTGGCACGCCGCAGCACATCGGCCGCCTGGCGCGACAGCGGGACGATATGCTCGACCCCCATCTTCATGCGCTCGGCCGGAATGGTCCAGATCGTCAGGTCATCATCCACTTCCGACCACAGCGCATGCCGGACCTCACTCGAACGGACCGCGGTGAGGATCAACAGTTCCAGTGCCAGCGTGCCGGCGCTCATCGGCTTGGCGCGCAGGGTATCGAGAAAGGCCGGGACCTCGAAATGGGGGAGCGCGGCAAAATGCCCCTTGCGCTTGGGTTGGCGGGGCAAGCCGCGCGCGAGCGAGCGCATCGGCGCTTCGCTGTCGCGCAGACCCTTGGCATAGCACCAGTCCAGCACAGCACCGATCCGCTGCCGCACGCGGCGCGCGGTTTCCGGAATATCCAGCCAGATTTCAGCCAGGACATCGCGGATCATCGGCCCATCGATCTTGTCGACTGTGCGCTTGCCCAGCTTGGGAAAGGCATAGAGTTCCAGGGTCTTGATCCACTGTTGCTGGTGCTTGCCGTTTTTCCAGCCCTTGCACATCTCGGCATGGGCCCGCCGGGCTGCCTCCTCGAACCGGGGGATCTTTTTCTTGGCCTTGCGCCGCTCCTCAGCGGGATCGCCGCCCTTTGCAACTTGTGCACGCAGAGCGGCCGCTTCGAGGCGCGCGTTCTTCAGTGAAATGTGGCGAGCGTCGCCGATAGTAATATCGTTGCGTGTGTGATGGATCTGAATCCGCAGCACCCATCTCCTGCCACCGGCCGGCGAGATGCGCAGATACAACCCTTCGCCATCAGCATAGCGACCAGGTTCGTGGAGCGCGTTGACCATGGAGTTGGTGAGCTTTCCCATGCCCGGAATCTATCACCGGAGGGCCCGGTTTCAAACCGGCCGTCCCTGCGCTAGCCCACACTTCGCGCTTCAACGGCTCGCCCAGCAAAAATAAGGACTTCAGAAAAAACGCCTATTTTTCCGTACTTTGGATCGTATTTTACGGTAGCCCAGCGTGCTGTCGGAGGGGGCATATGGCGGAGCGGGAGGGATTCGAACCCTCGATACGCTTTTGACGTATACTCACTTTCCAGGCGAGCGCCTTCGACCACTCGGCCACCGCTCCGCATGCACTGGAAGGCGCCCCCTAGCCGCCCGTGTGGGGTTGCGCAAGGGCGGTTTGGTGATCACAACGGCAAAATGTTGATCCGCCCCGCCGCTTCGCTGATCCTGGCCATTACGGCTGCAAGTTATGCACAGGCACAGCCGCCTGCGCCCCCGGTTCCGCTCAGCCCGACCGAGATCGTGAGCGCGGCGCCGGCGGCCGATTGGGTGGCGATCGCGCCGGCGGATCTGCTGGTGATGGACCTGGCGCCGGCGGCCGACGGCGCCGCGCGGCAGGTGGTTATCCAGTTGATGCCAGCGCCCTGGTCGCAAGGTTGGGTGGGCAATATCCGCAAGCTGGCCACGGCGCACTGGTGGGATGGCACGGCGATCAACCGCGTGCAGGATGGCTATGTCGTGCAGTGGGGCGATCCTGATGCGGAGGACAAGGCCAAGGCGCGGCCCCTGCCCTCCTCGCTGCTGAGCGTGTCGCAGGGCGCCTATACCCTTACCGCCGGGGCCGCGCCGGCGCTGGAGGGGCCACGCATTGCCGATGGCATCTATGCCGCCCAGGCCCGGTTCTATCATGGCTGGCCGATCGCCATGGGCCAGGGTGAGGCGCCGGAGACCTGGCCGGTGCACTGCTATGGCACGGTGGGCGTGGGGCGCGACATGCCGCCCGACGCCGGCAGCGGGGCCGAGCTTTATGCCGTGATCGGCGATGCGCCGCGCCAGCTTGATCGCAACATCGCGGTGGTCGGCCGGGTGATTGCCGGAATGGAATGGCTATCCAGCCTGCCGCGCGGCAAAGGTGAGATGGGCTTCTATCGCCAGGCCGCGGAGCGCACGCCGATCCAGCGCGTGCGATTGGGCGATGCCGTGCCGGGCCTGCCGACGTGGCAGTATCTGTCCACCGCCAGCGCCAGCTTTGCCCGCTATGCCGATGCCCGCGCCAACCGGCGCGATCCGTTCTACGTGCGCCCGGCCGGCGGGGTGGACATCTGCAACGTGCCGGTGCCCATCCGCCAGAAGCCGTGACGCGCCACTAAATTCGGTCGGCCTGGGCCACCGCGTCGCTGGCGCGTAGCGCGCTGACGATGCGGGTGAGGTGCGCCAGATCGCGCACTTCCAGATCGACCAGATAGGTGTGGAACGGGTTTTCGCGCTGGGTCATTTCCAGGTTGACCACGTTGGCGTGGTTCTTGGCAAAGATACCCGCCATTTCGGCCAATGTACCAGGGCGGTTATACAGCTCGGCGCGAAGGCGGCCGACCGCGCCATCGGTGCGCTTGTCCCACGACAGGTCGATCCAGTCGGCATCGACGCCATCAGCCAGCTTCTCGCAATCGATCGCGTGCACTTCCACACCCTTGCCCGGGCGGCGCAGGCCGACAATGCGATCGCCAGGCACCGGGTGGCAGCATTCGGCCAGCTTGAAGGCCATGCCCGGCGTCAGGCCGCGCACGGCGATGGCGCGCTGCTGGCGCGGCCAATCCTCTGGGTTGGGCAGGTTGGCGGTGCTGCCGGGCACCAGCGCTTCCATCACCTGGCGATCGTCCAGTTTGGCCGAACCGATCGCCACCATGAGGTCTTCTTCACTGTTGAATTTCAGGCGTTTGATCGCATCGGCCAGGGCTTTCTTGCCCACTTGGGTGGGCAGCCGCTCGGTGATTTCCTCATAGAGCTTGCGGCCGATCAGGGCCACTTCGGCGCGTTCCTTTTGCCGCACGGCGCGGCGGATGGCGGCGCGGGCCTTGCCCGTCACGGCAAAGCCCAGCCACGACAGTTGCGGCTCGGAATTGCGGCTCTTGATGATTTCCACCACGTCACCATTGCCCAGCGGCGTGCGCAGCGGCACGTGGCGGCCGTTGATCTTGGCCCCCACCGCCTGCCCGCCCAGGTTGGTGTGCACGGCAAAGGCAAAGTCGATCGGCGTGGCGCCCTTGGGCAGCTGGAACAGCGCGCCCTTGGGAGTGAAGGCAAAGATGCGATCCTGGTAGATCGCCATCTTGGTGTTTTCCAGCAGCTCGTCAGGATCGTGGCTGGCGTCGAGGATTTCGACGAGGTCGCGTAGCCAGCCAACCTGGCCATCAGGCTCCCCACCCTGCTTGTAGGCCCAGTGCGCGGCCAGGCCATATTCGTTGCGGTGGTGCATCTCGCGCGTCTTGAGCTGCACCTCCACCCGGCGCGCATTGTTGTAGATCAGCGAGGTATGCAGGCTTTTATAGCCGTTGATCTTGGGCGTGGAGATATAGTCCTTGAACCGCCCGGGGATCATTTGCCAGGTCTGGTGCAGCACGCCCAGCGCCTTGTAGCAATCGCCCACATCGTCAACCAGCACCCGAAACGCCATGATGTCGGAAATCTGCTCAAACGACACGTGCCGTTCGGCCATCTTCTTCCAGATCGAATAGGGATGCTTTTCGCGGCCGGCCACTTCCACGCGGAGGCCCGCCTCGGCCAGGGCCTGCTTGATCGACAAGGCAATGTCCCCCACCTCGCCCCCACCCTCGCTGCGGATGGCGGCCAGGCGGCCGGTGATCGTGGCATAGGCCTCGGGCTCCAGCTGCTCGAACGCCAGCAGCTGCATTTCCCGCATATATTCATACATGCCCACGCGCTGGGCGAGAGGGGCATAGATCTCCATCGTCTCGCGCGCGATGCGGCGGCGCTTGTCCTCGCTCTTGATGAAGTGCAAGGTGCGCATGTTGTGCAGCCGGTCGGCCAGCTTGACCAGCAGCACGCGCAGATCCTCGCTCATGGCGAGGAGGAACTTGCGCAGGTTTTCGGCCGCGCGCTCGCTTTCCGTCATCGTCTCGATCTTGGAAAGCTTGGTCACTCCATCGACCAGCCGCGCCACATCCGGCCCGAACAGGCGCTCGATCTCGTCCACTGTGGCGAGCGTATCCTCCACCGTATCGTGGAGCAGCGCGGTAACGATGGTTTCCTGATCAAGCTTGAGCTCGGTCATCAGGCCCGCCACCTCCACCGGGTGGGAGAAATAGGGATCCCCGCTGGCACGCTTCTGCGTCCCGTGCTTCTGCACGGTATAGACATAGGCACGGTTGAGCATGGCCTCGTCCGCCTGGGGAGCATAGGCCAGCACACGTTCGACAAGTTCATATTGGCGGAGCATTACCCGCCCTAAATGGGGGAAAAATGCGGCTTAGGGCAAGGGGAAAGGCTGGGGAATTTTGGCGATGATTGTGATCGGGGGGTAGGGTTGCATGGCCGGGCACTGCTCGCTGGGATTGCATGTGCGTCGCGTGCCAATCACAGCCTTGATCTGACTTGCATTGGTCTATTGCAGCCATAAAGAGCAGCGCCTTGTTGCCGAACGCTGAGTAGAGGCTGACCGTTAAGAGTGCCCGCAAAAAGGCGACACCAGAAGCGATGTTGACCTGTTGCCGAGCGCAAAGCGTTGTGATCGAATAGGCGCATGGTGATGCGCGATGATATGGGGATGCCCCGCCCTACCGAGATTAGCACCCGCGAAGCGAAATTTGCGGCGGCTCCAGAATTAAAGGAGCGCGGCGATTGGCTGTGCGTGAATGTCGAAACATCCTGCCCATGGCCGGTCTATCCGCAATCCTTCGAGTTCGCCGACCACCTGATGTGGATCATACCGCTCACCCAGGAGGAATATGGGGGCGTGGCGATGAAGGTGCCGAAAGGCCTTAGCCGCGAAGAAGCCGAAGGCCTGATGCTACGGTTCCTTAGCGTGCTGTCGTGGCGGGAGCGCAGTGGCATCGCCGTCGCCCATCGTTCCGGCGGCAGCATGCCTATGATGATGGGTTTGAATAAGAAACTCGGGTTTGCGATCCGGGAAGAATTCGATCTGATCGATCTGGCGTGCCCTGAAGAGGAAGGACCACGCATCGCGCTCGCGTTGATGCGCGAAGCGCTTAGCCTTAATCATCATGGCTACGCGTTCCTGTCGTACTGGCGCGTTCTTGAACTGGCCTATCCGGTGACAAAGGCCCGGGTTGATTGGATGCAGGCTACCCTGCCGACGCTGAGCGGGCCAGGCATAAAGGAAGCGCTCGAGACGATCGCCGCGCAAGGCGCGGAAGACGTTTGCCGGCATCTGTTTGAATCGGGCCGATGCGCGATGGCTCATGCCTCAGGCAAACCGATCATCAACCCGGACGACCCACGAGACGCGCTTCGTCTCTACCGTGAACTGCCCCTAGTGCGGATGCTGGCGGAAAGGGCGATCGAAGCTGGGTTCGGCATCCCGACGCCTTCAACAGAGTATGCGCAGCATTTGTACGAATTAAGGGGATGGAAGCAGGTTTTCGGCGACAATCTGATCGGGCGACTGCTCAGCGGTGAAGGTCCGCGCGAGGAGGAGAACGTAGACATGCCAAACGTCAGCGTGCGCCTCCGGCAGCGGCCGCCATACCCACCCATGGAGAACATGACGATCGCGGGTCTCGATGTGGAAGGCGCGGTTGTCAGGGTCGCGTACAATTCGGCCGATGGCTTGTTTGAGATGCGCTTCCGGCTCGATTTTGGCGAGGAGCGGCTGCATTTTGCGATCGAAGACGGGATCTATGGTCACGACGATGGCTCAGTGGCAGCGGCGGAATATCGGCGGGAATTTTATCGCTTCTTCCGCGACTATTTCCTCAACGGGGAACTGGTCATCCTCAACAGCAACACCGCCGAAATTCTTTCCCGAAAAGACGCGTTCCTGCCGACGAACTGCTATGTTGAGTTGGATGCGTGCAATGCCGACATTGCCAAGGCGCAGGCCGAGGTCGATCGACGTATTGCAGCCCAAGATGGGCAAAACACCTCCGAGACGGCTTAGAGCATCGCCGGAACAGTCGTCGCGCGTCCAGCTTTGCACCGGCCGGATCACTTCGTTGCAATCGGACCGCTAAACGACCGTTCATAGGGCGCAAAGCCGATCGGCCAGTTCGCGTAACCCGAATGGCGGATTTCGGCGAAAGCCGACGTCTACGTCAACGACGCTTAATGTCTAGAGTTGGTCGAAACATGCCGCCCACCCACTCTGACTCCCCCTCACCCCAAAACCGGCACCTGCGCCGCCTCATCCCCCAACAACCCCAACCCGCGCGGGTCGGGAAACACTTCCACGAAGCGCGCATACGGCGCGAACCCCTGCGCCATATAAAACGGCAGCGCGCTCGGGCCATCCAGCGTGCAGGTGTGCACCCACACGCGCGCCACGCCGTCATGGCTCCAGGCCTTTTGCAGGGCGCGGCGCATCAGCCATTTGCCGAAGCCTTTGCCGGTGGCGCCGGGGATCAGGCCGAAGAAGGCGATTTCCGCTTCGCCGCCCTGACGGAAATCCAGCTCCAGCATGCCCACTTCCACCCCGGCGCGGTCGGCCACGGCATAGACTTCCACCTGGGGATCGTGGACGATCGCGGTGAGCGCATCGTCGCCTAGCGCCAGGCGCGACCACCACAGCCACTTGGCGCCAACGCGGCGATAGAGCAGGCGGTACTTGGCCGGGTCTGGCGCTTTCCAGCGCACCAGTTGCAGCGGAACGTCGGCCTCGGGCACCAGGCGCTTGAGGCTGGGCGGCGGGCTGCGCATCTCGAGCGCGGTGACCACGGCCGCCAGGTCACCCGGCGCCAGGGCGTGAAACCCGCTGCTGAGCGGGGCGCCTGTTTCGGCAATGGCCATGGCGTCAGCTCCACACCGCGCGCGGCGGTAGGCTCATCAGGATGGCATCGATATTGCCGCCGGTCTTGAGGCCGAACAGCGTGCCGCGATCGTGCACCAGGTTGAATTCGGCATAGCGGCCGCGCCATTCCAGCATCTGCAATTCGTCTGCCGCGGTGAAATCCTGGTTCATCCGCCGCCGCACCAAGCGCGGATAGACGTCGAGGAATGCCTCGCCCACCGCCTGGGTAAAGGCCAGGTTGGCGTCGAACCCGGCGTCGTCGGCGCATTCGAGGTGATCGTAGAAGATGCCGCCCACGCCGCGGTGCACCTTGCGGTGGGGGATATAGAAATAGTCATCGGCCCAGGCCTTGAAGCGCGGGTAATAGGCCGGATCGTGCGCGTCGCAGGCCGCCTGGAAGCGGGCGTGGAAATCGGCGGTATCCTGTTCATAGGGCAGCGGCGGATTGAGATCGCCGCCGCCGCCGAACCAGGCCTTGCGCGTGGTGAGGAAGCGGGTGTTCATGTGCACGGCGGGCACATGCGGATTGGCCATGTGCGCCACCAGGCTGATGCCGGTGGCGGTAAAGCCGGGATTGTCGGGATCGGCGCCGTTGATGGTGCGGGCAAATTCCGGGCTGAACGCGCCCTGCACGGTGGAAACGTTGACGCCGACCTTTTCGAACACCTTGCCTTTCATCAGGCCCTGCACGCCGCCGCCGCCGTTTTCCACCGGCTCGCCCTCGTGCTCGCGGTTCCATGGGGTGAAGGTAAAGCGGGCGTCGCTGCCGGCCTCGCGCTCGATGCTTTCGAATGCGGCACAGATCTGGTCGCGCAGCGATTCGAACCAGGCGCGGGCGCGTGCGGTGTGGGGTGTCCAGTCGGTCATGCCATCTCCCATGGGCCAGCCAGCGCCCAAGCCAACCGCTTGCCAAATCGGCGGGGCTGCGGCAAGGGGAAGGCATGGTTCCCCTTTCGTTCGCCCCCTTCCAGTTTGCCGGCCAGGAATGGCTGCTCGGCCCGGCGCGGGCGCTGGCCTGGCCCGAGGAGCAGGCCCTGCTGGTGGCCGATCTTCACCTGGAAAAGGCCAGCTGGTTTGCCCGCACCGGGCAGATGCTGCCCCCCTATGACAGCCGCGAAACGCTCGATCGGCTGGCCGCGCTGGTGCGGCATACCGGGGCGCGGCGGGTGTTCTGCCTGGGCGACAATTTCCACGATGCCCATGGCCCGACGCGGCTTGACCCTGGCGCGGCAGAGCGGCTGGCCGCGCTGGTGCGCGTAGTGGACTGGGTGTGGATCACCGGAAACCATGACGAGAAAGACGGTCATGTTGGAAAAGATGGGGCCCCGGCCGATGACCTGATCGGCGGCACGATGCTGCGCGAGGTGATGGTGCGCGGCGTAATGCTGCGGCACGAGGCGCAGGGGCAGGAAGCCGGGCCGGAACTGTCGGGCCACTTTCACCCGCGCCTGCGCGTGGCGGCGCGTGGTCGCACGGTCAGCCGGCCCTGCGCGGTGATGAGCGAGCGCAAGCTGATCCTGCCCGCGTTCGGCGCGCTGACCGGGGGCCTGGATGCCGCGCATCCCGCGCTGCTCAAGGCGATGCAACCGGCGCGCAGCATTACCGCGCTGGTGCCCACGGCGGCGCGTGTGGCCCATTTCCCACTATGGCAGGCCGCTGCGGCTTGAAAGCAGGCGCCCGGCCGCCCAGATATGCCCGAAGGCTCTTTATCTGCGGCGCTGTTGTGATATGAGCGCGCCTTGAGTCCTTTCCATGACTCGCACCCGGATCAACATCAGGAGATAGCACTATAGCTCCCCCACCCCGGCGCATGTTGGCGCCCCCCGTCAAGAGCGGCCCTCGCTTCAACCAGATGATCAACGTGCCCAAGGTGCGCGTGATCGATGAAAACGGCGAGAATCTTGGCGTGATGTACACGCGTGAAGCGATTGACCAGGCAGCCGAAGTCGGCTTGGACCTGGTTGAAGTCTCGCCCAACGCCGATCCGCCGGTGTGCAAGTTCCTCGACGTGGGCAAGTTCCGCTACGAGGCGCAGAAAAAGGCCAACCTTGCCCGCAAGAGCCAGAAGACGCAGGAGATCAAGGAGATCAAGATGCGTCCGAATATCGATGATCACGACTATGACGTGAAGATGCGCAACGTGCATCGCTTCATCGAAGATGGCGACAAGGTGAAGGTGACGCTGCGTTTCCGTGGCCGCGAGCTTTCGCACCAGCAGCTGGGCATGAACCTGCTCAAGCGCGTGCAGGAAGATGTGGCCGAAATCGCCAAGATCGAAGCCTTCCCCCGCATGGAAGGCCGCCAGATGCTGATGGTCCTCGCCCCCAAGGGCTGAACCGTTCCAGCTGTGGCTTGATGAAAAAGGGCGCGCCCGCCGGGTGCGCCCTTTTTCGTGGGCGCAATACGGGTTTTGTTGCGGATCATGACAGGCAGGCGTGCGTTAGGCCGCGATGAACGGAGCCGCCACCGCCGGTTCAGGCAGGGCCGCCCATGGTCATGCCGGGACGCGCAACGAAAGTGACACGCCATGCTGACATTTCGCAAGACGATGAGCATCGCCGCGGCCAGCGCGTTGGCCCTGGGCGTTGCTGCCTGCAACCATTCCGCCTCCACGCCCGACGCTGATCCGTCGGCCCAGGCGAGCAATGGCCTGCCCGCCCTGCCCGCGGCAGTACCGCTGCAGGCCGGCGCGGCCACGGCCATGGCCCCGGCCCCAGCGGTGCAGGCCCTGCCGATCCAGAACCGGGTGCGCGTGGCGCGCGTTGCGAACCAGCGCGATGCCTATGCCTACCTCGATCGCGCCGAAGGGGTGACCCGCGCGATCGGCGATGCCCCGCCCGATTATTCCTATGACGATGGCGGGGTGAATCCCTGGGTGTGGCAGACCAGCCTGGGCGATCGCCGCTATGCCGAGCCGGTCGATGGCGGCTACCGCTATTATTACTATCAGGCGGATTCCGACACGCCCTATCTCGTGCGCGATCCGCAATACAGCTATGCTTATTCGGGGCCGCAGCTGGTTGCGGTCTATGACGATCGTGGCGATCTGCTGCCGCCCGACGACTATGAAACCCGCGTCGATTATGCCTCGCGCTATTATGATCGCGCTGCCTATCTCGCGCAGCTGTCGCAAGAGCGCGAGCATCGCGGCGTGATTGCCGCCAACTGGGCCGCGCGCCGCGCGGAAATCGCGGCGCAGCAGGCGCAGTGGTCGCAAGACATGGCGCAGCAGGCCGAATGGCAGGCCTATCACCAGGAACACGAGGCGCAGGAGCGCGCGCAGTGGCAGCAGGAAGCCCAGCGCCGCGCGATGGAAGCGCAACAGTTTGCCGCGTGGCAGCAGGTGGGCTTCATGTCTCCCCCGCCGCGCCCGGTGGTCTATAGCCCACCCCCGCCCCCGCCGCAGCAGCGGCCGTATGGCTGGTTCTCCAACTGGTTCGGCAACGATCGCCAGCGGCAAGAGCAGCAGCGCCAGCAGGCGGCTTTTGCCCAGCAGCAACAGGCGATGGCCCAGCAGGCCGCGTTCCAGCGCGCGCGCCAGCAGGCAACGATGCAGCAACAGCAGCAACAGCAGCAACAGCAGTTCATGCAGCAGCGCCAGCAGCAGCAGTTCTTTGCACAACAGCGCGCGCAACAGCAGTCGCAGCAGGCCGCCATGCAGCGCGCCCAGATGCAGATGGCGCAACAGCGCGCGCAGCAAGCGGCCATGCAACATGCCTCGATGCAGCAGGCTGCGATGCAACATGCCCAGATGCAGCGCATGGCAATGCAGCAGGCCCAGCAACAGGCCCAAGCCCGCGCGGCCAACCAGCGCGCGCAGATGATGCAACAGCAGCAGGCCCGCCGCGCGCAGGAACAGCAGATGGCCGCGCAGCATCAGGCTGCGGCGCAGGCCCAGCGTGCCCAAGCCCAGGCGCAACGGGCGCAAGAGCAAGCCCAGCGCGCGCAGGCCATGCAGGCCGAACGTGCCCAGGCGCAGCAACGCGCCATGCAGCAGCAGGCACAGCAGCGCCAGATGCAGCAGCAGCGCGCGCAGGAAATGGCCCAGCAACGCCAGGCCCAAGCCCAGGCGCGCGAACAGGCGCAGGCCCAAGCGGCGCAGCATCGCGAGGAAGCCATGGCCCGGGCCCAGCAGATGCAGGCACAGCGTGCCCAGGCACAGGCCCAGCACCAGGCGCAAATGGCAGCGCAGCATCAGGCCGAACAGGAACGCGCCATGGCCGCCCACGCCCACCACGAGGGCGGCCACCCGGGTTGACCCCCTTGCTTGCCCTGCCGCAGCCGCCCACCGGCGCTGCGCGCAGGGCTAGCAGGGTCTAGCCGGCGCGGTTGAGCACGGCGGTGATCGTGATGCGCACGTCGTCACTCACGAACGGGGCAAATTTGGTCATCCCGAATTCGGAGCGGTGCACCACGCCCGAGGCATTGACCGCGAGGCCCGCACCGGGCGCGGCACCTGCCGGATCGGCAAAGGTCGCATCGAGCAGCAAGGGGCGGGTGACGCCGTGCATCGTCACTTCCCCCTCGATCCGCGCGGCATTCGGGCCGGTCGGCACCAGCCGGCGCCCCGAAAAGCGGATCGTGGGATAATGCGCCACGTCGAACAGGCCGGGGCCTTTGAGTTCATCGTCAAACGTGCCGTCTTGCGTGGCGATGGCCGTGGCGGGCATCACCACGTCCAGCGCCATGGTCGCGAGATTGGCCGGGTCGAGCATGATCGTGCCACTGGCGCCGGGCACGGTGCCCTCCACATGGTTGACGCCCAGATAGCGCACTTTGAACCGCGCCACCGTCTGCGCCGGGTCGACGACATAGCGCCCGGCTGGCAGGCCTTGCAGCATGGCCGGCAAGGCCGGGGCAGCCACGGCGGCGGCAGGTGCTTGGGCCAGTGCCAGGCTGCCGGGCAACACTGCGGCGGAACTGGCAAGGGCCAGGACAAGGGCAATGCGATTGCGGCACGTCATGGCACATGCTTCTCCCAGCGGGGGTGGATGGCCCGTGGCTGTGCCAAAGCCATCCTGACTGCCTGATGTATGCCCGCTGCAGCTCAGGCGCTCTCCTCTTCATCTGCCATCACGGTGGCGGGCGCCTGCGCCGCCCAGTCGCCCAGCGTTACGTAATCCACCTTGCCCGTTCCCAGCACCGGCAAAGCCTCCAGCACGCGGATTTCGCACGGAATGGCCAGCTCTGCCGCGCCTTGTTGCCGCCCCCACTGCTGCAAGGCGCGCAGGGTTGCATCGGCCTGGGTGGTGAACAGCACCAGTTGCTCTCCCTTGCGGGCATCGGGGCGAGTGACCACGGCATGGGCGCCCTGCGGCCACAGCCCACCCGCCAGCGCCTCTACCGCCGGCAAGGACACCATCTCGCCGCCTATCTTGGCGAAGCGCTTGGCCCGGCCGCGAATGGTGACGAATCCTTCGGCATCGATAGTGACGATATCGCCGGTATCGTGCCAACCGTCTGCCGGGGGTTGCAGCGCAGCCGGCTGCGCGGGCAGGAAATAACCAGCCATGACATTGGGCCCGCGCACATAAAGGCGCGCACCTTCGGCAATGCCGGGCACCGGCTCCAGTCGCGTCTCGATCCCGGGCAGCAGGCGGCCCACGGTGCCAGCGCGGAAGTGCATCGGCGTGTTGACCGCGATCACCGGCGCACACTCGGTGGCGCCATAGCCTTCCAGGATGCGCAGGCCGAACTTGTCAGCCCAAGTGCGGCGGGTTTCATCCTTTACCTTTTCCGCCCCGGCAAAGACATAACGCAGCGCATAGAAATCATAGGTGTGGGCCATGCGGGCATAGCCGGACAGAAACGTGTCGGTGCCGAACATGATCGTGGCATTGGCGTCATAGGCGAGCGCCGGCACGATGCGATAGTGCAGCGGGCTGGGATACATCACCACGCGAATGCCATTGAGCAGCGGCAGCAGCGTGCCGCCGGTCAGGCCAAACGAGTGGAACACCGGCAGCGCGTTGAGCACCACATCGGCACTGTTGAAATCGATCCGCGCGGAAAGCTGGGCGCAGTTGGCCAGCAGGTTGCGGTGCGACAGCACCACGCCCTTGGGCAGCCCTTCCGACCCGCTGGTGAACAGGATCACCGCCGCCGCATCGGCATCGATCCGCCGCCGCGCATGGACGCGCGCCAGCCGGCCAACGCGCAACAGCGCCCAGAGCTTTTCGCCCGCGCCGATGGTGGCGCCGATATCCTCGAGATAGCGCACGGTCACGCCATCGCTTTCCAGCGCGGCAATCACCTCTTCCAGCTTGGCCTGGGCAACAAACGCGCGCGCTGTCACCACCGTACGCACCGCCGCCGTGGCACAGGCCGAACGCATGGCCGCCGCGCCCACGGTGAAATTGAGCATTGCCGGCACGCGGCCGATCGCCTGCAGGGCAAAGAACGCCGCCATCGCGCCGTTGACGTTGGGCATCAGCAGGCCCACCGCCTCGCCCACGGCCGTGCCCTGGTCCAACCGCTTGCCGAGGAGGCCAGCGCCCACCAGCAGCTTGTCATAGCTGAGCGCCACGCGCTTGATGTCTTCGAGCACGCGGGTCTTGCCGCCATGCAGGCGGCGCGCCTCGGCCAGGGCGGCAAACAGCGTGGTCTGCGTGTCTGACGTGGCAAAGATCATGCCGCTCATCTCGTCGTAGAGGCGGCGGCCTGCCTCGGCCCGGCGGGCGCGCGCCGTCATCTCACCGTCGATGGCAAAGCGGCGCGGCGGCAGCACGGTGAGCGAAACCTTGGGGAACCAGCGCAGCTTTACTTTGCCCTTGAGATAGGAAAACGGCGAGAACTGCGGGCCATCTAGGCGCACCGGGATGATCGGCGCATTGGCCTTGTCGGCCACCATCCCCGGCCCGTCGAACACTTTCATCAAGGCGCCGGTCACCGTGATGCGGCCTTCGGGAAAGATCACCAGGCACGCGCCATCGCGCACCGTGCGCACCATCGCCTTGGCCGCCATGGGATTGGTGGGATCGACCGGAAAGGCCTTGAACAGCTTGAGGAACGGCTGGATCCACCAAGACTTGGCGATCGCGGTGTGGACGGCAAAGGTTGGCTTGCCCGGCAGGAACGCGCCGAGCAGCACGCCATCCAGGAACGACAGGTGGTTGACCACCACCACCGCCCCCTCGCCCGCGCGCGGCATGTGTTCAAGGCCCTGCACCTCTACGCGATAGAGCACCTTGAGCGTCAGGCGGATCACGTCCTTGAACAGCGTTTCGGGCAGCAGCCACACGCTGGCCAGCGCCACGGCGAGCGTGGCAAAGCCCAGCACGCCGATCAGATCGGGCACGTCCACGCCCAGCGCCAGCAGGCCAGCCACGACCAGCACCACCGCCACGGTGAGCGCGGCATTGACCACGTTGTTGGCCGCGATCAGGCGCGAGCACTGCTCCACCGGGCTTTTCACCTGGATGATGGCGTACAGCGGCACGATGAACATGCCGCCGGAAAAGGCGATCACGCCCAGGTCAATCAGAATGTGCCAGGCCCCGTCGGTCGCCAGGAACTGCCCGATCGAGGCACCGGCCACTTCCACCGAAAAGCCGCTGGCGGCAATCCACAGGTCGATCAGTCCGGCCGCCAGGCCCAGCGCGGAAAGCGGCACCCACCGCGCCGATACTTCGCCCTTGAGCAGCAGGTTGACGCAGACCGAACCGGCCGCGATCGCCAGCGAGAACACAATCAGGAACAGCGTGGCAACGTCTTGCCGCGCCGCCAGCGTGCCGCTGACCAGCGGGGCAAATTCCGAAACCAGCACGGCGCCGGCGGCAAAGAACCAGCTGGTGCCCAGGATCGCGCCCCACACCGGGCGGATCGCGCGGGCATCGTCCAGAATGGCCATGGTGCCGCGCCACAGGTTCCAGTCCAGCCGCTCGACCGAGCGGCCTGCGGGCGCCGCCGGCACAGCCAGGCTCGCCAGGAAGCCCACCAGCGCCAGCGCGGTCAGCGCCACGCCCGCCAGATGCGAGGGCATCACCCCGGCCAGCAATTGCCCGCCAAGAATGGCCAGGAACGTGCCGCCCTCGATCAGGCCGGTGCCGCCCATGATCTCGTCCGCGCGCAAATGCTGGGGCAGGATCGAATACTTGACCGGGCCAAACAGCGTGGAATGCAGCCCCATCAGGAACAGCGCCGCCAGCAGCAGTGGCACCGACAGCAGCCAGAAACCGGCCATGGCCACCGCCATGATCGCCAGTTCCGCCCCCTTGATCCAGCGCACCAGGCGCGCCTTGTCCATGCCATCGGCCAGTTGCCCGGCCAGCGCGGAAAACAGGAAATAGGGCAGGATGAACAGGCCGGTGGCCACCGCCGCCAGCATCTTGGCCTTGTCGGGCGCGGCGGCGTAGAGGCCGAAGTTGGCCAGGAACAGCAGCGCGAATTTCAACAGGTTGTCGTTGAACGCGCCCAGGAACTGCACCACGAAAATCGGCCCGAACCGGCGTGTGCCCAACAGCCCAATATCAGATTTCGCCATGCGCCTTTGCCCCATCTGCGCTGCCCCTGCCCGTGATTGGCGGAAAACAGCTTAAGGATTGCCGAATGTTACCCGTTCCCGCCGCGACTCACCGGCGATGCACCACTACCTCCCACGAAATTATACATCGTTCAATTTAAAAATTAGACGGTGTTCATTTTCTTCGCTAAAGCCATAGCCATGGGCCGCCGATCCGATCACACCCGCGAAGAACTGCACGCCATGATCGTGCGCGAAGGGCATCGCCAGCTGTCGGAAGTGGGCTTTGCCCGCTTTTCCGCGCGCGAGGTGGCCAAGCGCATCGGCTATTCGATCGGCACGATCTACAACGTCATGGGCAGCCTGGATGCGCTGATGCTGGCCATCAATGGCCACACGCTGGACCTGTGGCGCGCCGCCCTGGAAGATCGGCTGGCGGGGCAAAGCGAAAACCGCCTGGCCCAGGCGATCGCCGCCTATTTCGATTTTGCCAGCCACCATCGCCACGCCTGGACCGCGCTATACGATTTCCGCCTGCCGGAAAACGAGGTGCCGCCACCCGATTACACCGCCCGCGTCACCGCGATCACCGATGTCGTGGTGCGCGAAGTGGCCGCCGCCCTGCCCCCCGCCCGGCGGGCAGAGGCCCAACCCTTGGCGCGCTCGCTCTTGGCAACGGTGCACGGTCACTGCTTCTTCGCGCTCAACGGCACGTTCCGCCTGCTGGGTGAAACCGATCCGCTTGCTGCCGCCCTCGCCCGCGTGGAAGACGCCATCAGTGCGCACTGAGTGGCGCCCGCGCGCTGGACAGCACCATGATCGCCCGCCACACTCCAGGCCGGACGGGGGCAATGGCAGACATCAGGCAGGGCAGCGAATCGGCATTCTCGCATGGCGCCAACAGCGTGCTGGGTTCACCTTTGCGGCTGCTGGCGGGCACGCTGCTTTATGTCGTGGCGCTGTTTGCGGTGTCGACGATGGGCTATGTCCGCGCCGGCTGGCCGCTGGGCGATGCCGCCTACATGGTGCTGCTGACGATCTTTTCGGTCGGCTATGGCGAAGTGCGGCCGATCGATGGCACGTTCCTGCGGCTGTGGACGACGATGACGATCGTGCTGGGCTGCACCGGGATGATCGTGCTGACCGGCGCGCTCGTCCAGGTCTTCACCCTGTTCCAGTTCCGCCGCCTTCTGGGGCTTGATCGCATGCACACCGAAATCGAACGTCTGAGCGGGCACACCATCATCTGCGGCTATGGCCGCATCGGCGTACAACTGGCCAAGGCGCTGGCAGAGGCGGGACACCCGTTCCTGGTGCTGGAACGCTCGCCTGCCAAGGCCGAAGAAGCGCGCAGCCATGGCTTCCTGACCCTGGTGGGAGAGGCAACGCTGGAAGAAACGCTCAAGGAGGCGGGCATCACCCGCGCCAAGGTCTTGGCCACGGTTTTGCCCGACGATGCCGCCAACGTGTTCATCACGCTCTCGGCCCGCAATCTCAATCCCGCCGTGCAGATCATCGCCCGGGGCGAGGCGCCGTCCACCGAAAGCAAGCTGTTCCACGCCGGCGCAGACAAGGTCGTGCTGCCCACCCACATCGGGGCCGAGCGTATCACCGAGTTGATCCTCTACCCCGCCACCGGCGCGGCGATGGGGGAAAACAGCCCGATGGGCGATGTAAAGCGCAAGCTGCACGATTTCGGGCTGGATCTGGAGGTGGTGACCTGCCCGGCCAAGGGCGCGCTGACCGGGGCCAGCGTGGGCGAGGCAGAGCGGCGCGGCAACGGCGCCTACTTCATCGTCCAGATCGATCGCGCCGGTGGCCAGCAGATCCAGCATCCCGGCGAAGACGTGCGGATCGAGGCCGGCGACCGCATCCTGCTGGTCGTGCGCGGCAGCCGCCTTTCGGCCGGCGCCGTGTTCCACGCTCCGGCCCGGCCGGTGAAGCACGGCCGCGCCCTGGTGCGATGAACGCGGCGCAACTGCGAATGCAAGAATGGCAATTGCTGCGCCCCGTGGCGCTGGGCAGGAGCGCGGCTCTGCTATGCCCGATCCCGCCCCCGCCCCTCTTGCCACGCTGCCCGTCATGAGGCGCCGCCCCGACAGCATGCTGCGCTGGGTGGCGCGGCGGCTCGAACTGCGCTCGTTCGGGCTTGTCCCCGAGCATTTCGACCTGGTCGAGGGGCTGCGCGCCGCGCTGGCGG
>NZ_KE148391.1:0-1213 GCF_000410615.1 Novosphingobium sp. B-7
GCTGCGTCAGCAGGGCGGTCTGGTCGATCACCCGGCCCAGCGCCAGCGCGGGATCGGGCGGCGTGGCGGTGGTCGACAGCCGCACCAGATCGCGTTGCAGCGCGCGCAGCAGGCGGGCGATCGCCACGTCGGTGCCCAGGTTGCGCAAGCCGGCGGTGAACCCTGCGGCCAGGACCACGGCCAGGACCTGGCCGATGTTGCTGTTCACAAAGCGTTCGAAATCGGGGTGGAAGCTTTCCTGGATGGCCAGCGCGCTGCAGAACCCCATGGCCATGGCAGTGGCCTGGCCACCCAGGCGGGGATGGGGAATGAACGCGGCGATCGCCAGCAGGGTGGGCGCCATGACCAGTGCCATCACGGTGAAATCGTGCACATAGGGCAGCACTTCGAACAGGTAGATGCCTGCTAGTGGCACGCCCGCGCAGATCGCCACGCCAAAGCGCAGGATCACCGGGATGGGATTGTCCATCGCGGCAAACAGGCAGCAGAACACCGCCGTCATCGCCGCTGCGCCCGCGCCATCGGCCCAGCCGGAATAGATCCACAGCGCGCAGCAGGCGATCACGGCCACTGACGCAGCGATGCCGGCCATCAAGGCATGGCCCAGATCCTGGTGCAGGCGCAGCGCGGCGCGCGGGCTGCGCAACGAGGCGGGCAGTGGCTGGCGCGGATCACGTAGGTGGTCGAGCGCCTGGCAGCAATCGGCCAGCAGCGTCACCACCTGGGCCAGGCGCACGCGATAGCTGGTGGCGAGCAGATCGTGCCAGGATTGCGGGCGTATGCTTTCGGGCACGGCGATCGCCGGGCGATCGAGCGCGGGGCAACCCGCCGCGATCCAGGCGCGGGTGGCGGCCTGGGCACTTTCCAGATCGGGATCGGCGCAGGCATCTTCGGTGGCGATGGCGCTGCGCCGGTCGGACAGGCCCGAGAGCAGCGGCAGCAGCACGAGCATGCGTTCGAGCAGCGCACGCAGCGTGCCGGTCATCTCGCGCCAGTGCGAGGTATCATAGGGCACGTGAATGGCCATCAGCGCGCAATCGACCACGTCGACGGCCAGCTGCTGCTGTTCGCGCGGGGCACGGCGCGGGGCGCCGCCGTCATCGGCGCTGCGCACGCAATCGGCGAGCCAGGCTTCGGCATCGCCCAGCCAGCGTTCCAGCCGCGCGCCCAGCGGCACGGCCACCGATTGCGGCAGGGACAGGCTGTGGGGGGG
>NZ_KE148391.1:1223-3676 GCF_000410615.1 Novosphingobium sp. B-7
GCGTGGCGGCAACAATCCCCAGCGTGATTTCGGTAACGCGCGCGACTGCCGTATCGAACACGGCATAGGGCTGGTTGACCGATGGAAAGGCGATGATCGCCGCGGTATAGCCGGCGAGCATCAGGGTATAGGACCGTGCCGAGCGATCGAGCAGCGACACGGTGAGACAGCCACCCACCCACAGCGCCAGCACGGTGGAGAGGATCATCGGCGTATCGACCAGCACCGGCACCACGGCCACGGCAAAGACCGCGCCGACAAACGTGCCGATCACGCGGTAGATCGCCTTGGATCGGGTGGCCCCGGCCAGCGGATTGGAGACGATGAACGCGGTGGTCATCGCCCAGAACGGGAACGGCAGCCCGACCCACAGCCCGATCCACAGCGCCAGAAACCCCGCCGCCACGGTCTTGGCCGAAAACAGCAGGGGTTGCACCCAGGCTTTGGGAAACAGGAACATGGGATCGGGCTGCTTTCGTTCAGGCCGCTTGCAACTGGCGCAGCAGGATGCGCGCCACCGCTTCGGAACTGGCCGGGTTCTGCCCGGTCACCAGGTTGCCGTCTTCCAGCGTGAACACGCCCCAATCCGGGCCCTTGCGATAGTCGCCGCCCTGCGCCTTGAATTCATCCTCGATCAGGAAAGGCACAACCTGGGTCAGGCCAACGGCCTCTTCCTCGCTGTTGGAAAAGCCGGTGACGGGGCGGCCGGCCACGATCGGGCGGCCATCGGCGCCCTTGACGTGGCGGAGCGCGCCGGGGGCGTGGCACACCAGGCCGAGCGGCTTGCCGGCGCGATCGAAGGCTTCGATCAGGGCGATGGACACCGGGCTTTCCGCCAGATCCCACAGCGGGCCGTGGCCGCCGGGATAGAACACCGCGTCAAAGCCGGCAGCATCGACATCGGCCAGCGGCGTGGTATGGGCCAGCGCCTGCTGCGCGGCAGTATCGGCGCGGAAACGCTCGGTGGCAGGCGTCTGGGCATCGGGTTCATCGCTGCGCGGATCGAGCGGGGGCTGCCCGCCGGCGGGCGAGGCCAGGACGATCTCGGCCCCGGCATCCTTGAACACGTAATAGGGGGCGGCAAACTCTTCCAGCCAGAAGCCGGTCTTGTGGCCAGTGTTGCCAAGTTCGTCGTGCGAGGTCAGGACCATAAGAATCTTCATGGATTTACTCCAGAGCGGCTGGCCGATCGAAGCCATCATGCCAGCGAAAGATGGACAGGGACATTCCCCATGATCGCCCGGCTATAAGGGCAGGCCCCATGGGCGGCCTCCATCAACGCACGAGCGCGTTTTGGATCCATGCCGGGCAAGGATACCGCCAGCGTGATGCCCAGGCCAAAGCCGCCTTCGGGGCGGGGCGCCAGGCCCACCGTGGCGGTGACGCTGGCATCGCCGGGAAGCGGCGGATGATTCTGATTTTTCAGTGTTTTCATCGTGCTGAGGAAACACGCGGCATAGCCGGCGGCAAACAGCTGCTCGGGATTGTTGCCATGGCCACGGCCGCCCAGTTCGGCGGGAAGATCGAGCCAGGCATGCAGCGTGCCATCGCTGGTCGCGACCTGGCCTTCGCGGCCGCCATGCGCGCTGGCGCTGGCCTGATAGAGGCAATCGGTGAGCATGGACGGGTCTCTCAAGCGGCAGAACCGGGGCATTGGCCGTTGGCACAGGGCATCTAGGCGCGAACGCGACGCCGCGCCAAGAAGCGTTGTGGCCAACATCCATAAAATTCCTTATGGATTGCGTCATGTCGCTCAACCGCCTGCGCGCCTTTGTCGAAGTCTATCGCCAGCGCTCGTTCACCACGGCGGCGCGCAACCTGGGGCTGACCCAGCCGGCCATTTCCCAGCAGATCGCCAGCCTGGAAGAAACCATCGGCCGGCCGCTGTTCGAACGGCACGGGCGCGGGGTGGTGCCCACGGGCACGGCCGACGAACTGGCATCGGACATTGGCGATCGGCTGGACCAGGCCGAGGCGGCCCTGGCGCAGGCCCGCGCGCGATCGGCCTTGCTGGCGGGATCGATCCAGATCGTGGGGCATCCCGATTTCCTCTCGGAAGTGGTGGCGCCGCAGCTGGGCACGCTGCTGGAAAGCGGCATTCGCGTGCGCCTGCACGGGGGCACGCGGGGCGAGATCGAGCGCATGCTGATCCATGGCGAGGCAGACCTGGGCGTTTCGGGCTTTCCCGCAGCCGACCGCCGCCTGCGCGGGGAGCATTTGCGCGACGAGGCGACCCGCGCCGTGGCAGCGCCCGCCGTGGTGGCGCGGCTGCGCGCGGCGCTGGCCGCGGGGACCGATCTTGCCACGTTCCTGGCCGGGCTGCCGCTGCTGTCCTACGGCCTTGATTACCCGCTGATCGACAACTGGCTGCGCCACAATGGCCTGAACCCCGAACTGACCACGCCGGCGATGGTCGGGCTGGACGTGCGCAGCCTGCGCGGCCTGCTGATGGG
>NZ_KE148391.1:3902-4118 GCF_000410615.1 Novosphingobium sp. B-7
GCGCCATGATGCTGCGATCACAGCGGTCATGGCGGGGGCACCATGTTGACGATGCACAGCGACGACCATCGCCTGCATCACGGCGCGGGCGAATTCTATCGCGGGCGGATCGTGCCCTGCTTTGAAATGCCGGCGCGGGTGGAGCAGATCCTGGCCAGCGTGGCCGGGCGCGGGCTGGGCCCGGTGGTGGCGCCGGTGCGGCACGGGCGCGCGCCG
>NZ_APCQ01000183.1:0-3774 GCF_000410615.1 Novosphingobium sp. B-7
CAAGCGGCGAGCAGCCCGCGCGCTCGGCCCGGCCTGGGACGAAGCGGCGTTCACCCCGCCCTATGGCCCGTGGCAGCAGCGGCTGTGCCTGGTGCCCGACGGCGACCTGTTTGCCGCCATCCGCGCCGGGCAAGCCAGAGTGGTCACTGGCCACATCGCCCGGATCGAGGCCGGCGGCGTGTTGCTGGCCGATGGGCAGCGCCTGCCGGCCGATGTGATCGTCAAGGCCACCGGCCTGAAACTGGCCGTGGCCGGCAAGATCGCGCTCAGCCGCGATGGCGTGGCGGTGAACCTGGCCGATCACGTCAACTACAAGGATTGCATGCTGTCGAACCTGCCCAACCTGGTGCAGGTGTTCGGCTATCTCAACGCCTCGTGGACGCTGCGCGCCGATCTGGTGGCCGCGTTCACTACGCGGGTGCTCGCCCACATGGCGCGCACCGGCACGCACGTGGCCACCCCTGTGCTGGCGGCAGACCACGGCCTGGAAATCGACGATACGCCCGCGTTTTCCTCCGGCTATCTGCTGCGTGGGCAAGACATGCTGCCGCGCAGCAGCACCGACCGACGCTGGCGGCTCAATCACGATTACCTCGCCGATCGCGCGTTTCTGGCCAAAGACCCCCTGGAGGATGGCGTACTGCGCTTTGACCGCGCGCCCCAGCCGCTTGCGCCCGCGCCCGATTGCGTTATCGATACGCCCCGATGAGCGACGCATCCCGCACAAGCCCCGCCCGCATCTGGACCGCAGCCCTGCTGGTGATCGGCGACGAAATTCTTTCGGGCCGGACCCACGACAAGAACATCGCCCAGGTTGCCACTTGGCTCAACGTCCAGGGCATCCGCCTCAAAGAGGTACGCGTGGTGGCCGATGACATGGCCGCGATCGTCGAGGCGGTGAACGCGCTGCGCGCGCGCAACGACTACCTATTCACCACCGGCGGCATCGGCCCCACCCATGATGACATCACGGTGGACGCGGTGGCCGCCGCGCTGGGTGTGGAGGTGGTGATCCACCCGGCCGCCCGCGCGATGCTGGAAGACTATTACGGCCCGCGCGGCGGCGTGAACGAGGCGCGGCTGCGCATGGCGCGCGTGCCAGCGGGCGCCACGCTGATCGAAAACGCGCTGTCGGGCGCGCCGGGCATTGCCGTGGCCAATATCCACCTGCTGGCTGGCGTGCCGCACATTGCGGCAGAGATGCTGGCGGCACTGACCGGCACGCTGCAAGGCGGGCTGCCGGTGCTGTCTGGCACGATCGGCTGCTGGGTGACCGAAAGCGAAGTGGCCGATCTGCTGCGCGAAACCGAGCAGGCCCACCAAGGCTGCCAGATCGGTTCCTACCCGTTTTTCCGCGAAGGCAAGGTGGGCGCCAATTTCGTCATCCGCGCCACCGACCAAGGCATTATCGATGCCTGCATGGCCGATCTCATGGCCGGCCTTGCCGCACTGGGCCGGCAGGGCGTGACCGGCGGGATCTGACCGCAAGCGACGGAAATCTCTCTAGACTTGGCTGGCACTTGGGGCATTATTCCCGCCGATGGGCGGCGCATGGCGCGCCGCATGGGGGGAACGGCGTGAATATATCCAGGGGCTTGGCTATCGCGGCCGGGCTGTCAACGGCGTCTGCCATGGTCTTGGCAGCAAGCCCCGCCTGCGCGGCCGCGCGCAGCACCACGCGCGAGGTGATCGTGGCCGATCCGGCGCCCTGGGTCTTGCCCCCGCCACAGCCGGCCACCGCCACGCCGCCTGCCACGGATGCCGCGCTCGCCGCGATCTATAGCGACACGCAATACATGGCTGGCCCCGATGGCCTGCAGGTCTACAATGCGATGCGCTATCGCATCGTCAAGCCGCAAGGACTGGCTGCCGGCAACCTTACCCTGACCTGGTCACCCGATGCCGGGCGCATGGTGCTGCACCGCCTGCGCGTATTCCACGCCGGGGCGATGCGCGATCTGACGCATACCGCCACCTTTTCGGTGATGCAGCGCGAGCAGAACCTGGAACTGGCCACGCTGGATGGGCGGCTGACCGCCGCCTATCAGATCCCCGGACTGGAAGTGGGGGACGAGGTGGAACTGGCCACCACGCTGACCGCGCGCGACCCGACGCTGAGCGATGCGCGCGGCGATCTCTATATCATGCCGCAGGCCAGTGCCACGGGCACGTTCCGCCTGCGCGTGTCGTGGCCGCAAGGCCAGGCGATGCGCTGGCAGACAACGCCCGATCTTGCCCCTACCCCGCTGCCCGGCGGCGGCAAGCTGGACGGCATCGCGCTGGAACTGCACGATCCTGATCCGCCGGCCGACGTGCCGCAGGGCGCGCCGGCACGCTATGGCTGGCGCCGCCTGGTGGAATTCACCAACTATGCCAGCTGGCCCGATTTTTCACGCCGGTTGTTCCCTCTCTATGACAAGGCGGCGCGGCTCGCCGCCAATAGCCCGCTCAAGGCCGAAGTGGCGCGGATCGCGGCCGCATCGCCCGACCCCGCCCGCCGCGCCGAGGCCGCGCTGCGCCTGGTGGAAGAGCAGGTGCGCTATGTCTATGTCGGCATGGATGGCGCCAACCTGACCCCGGCCGATGCCGATACCACGTGGCAGCGCCGCTATGGCGATTGCAAGGGCAAGACCGCCCTGCTGCTGGCGCTGCTGCGCGAACTGGATATCGAGGCGCAGCCACTGCTGATCCAGACCAAGGGGGGCGATGGCCTGGCCGATCGCCTGCCCAATGCCGCGCTGTTCGATCATGTCGTGGTGCGCGCGACCATCGCCGGCAAGCCCATGCTGCTCGACGGCACGCGGCTGGGCGATCGCTCGCTGGCGATGATCCTGCCACCGCCGTGGCGCCAGGGCTTGCCGATCACGGCAGAAGGCGCGCCGATCCTGTCGCTGCCCACGCCGCCACCGGTGCTGCCGCGCATGGTGGCGGTGCTCGATATCGATGCCAGCGCGGGGTTGGCGACCCGTGCCAAAGTGCGCGCGCGCCATATCCTGCGCGGTGACGAAGCGCTGGTGATCCGCAGCTATCTGAGCAGCCTGCCCGCCGTGGACGCCGAACGGGCGCTACGCAAGTATTGGGAAGCGCAGGAAAACTGGCTGGTTGCCGACAAGGTTTCGTGGGAAGCGGACGAAGCGCATGGCGCCGTGGTACTCAGCGCGCAAGGCCTGGGCGACATGGATTGGGAAGACATGGGCGATGGCGCGCATCGCTATTACCTGCCGGGCGCCGGCTTCAGCCCGCCCGATCGCCTGCGCCGCCGCGCCGACCAGGACCAGACGCTGCCCTATGCCACCGATTACCCGGCGTTTCGCTGCTGGGCCACCACGGTGCGCCTGCCCGCACCGGCCGCCGCGCACGACTGGACCTATTACGCCAAGCCGGTGGACCGTTCGCTGGGCGGTGTCGCCTATTGGCGCAAGGCCGGGCTCACCGGCACGGTGATGCGCACGGTGATGAGCCGGCGCGTGCTGCTGCCGGAAATCAGCGCGGCCCAAGCGGCCGAACTCAACCGCCAGATTCCCAAGTTCGACAACGACATGTCGTCGGTGTTCGAACAGACTGCGGTGAAAGGCGTGGCCCCGGCCAACCACGATGCCGCGCCGTTTGCCGACGATACCGACTGGCTGGCCGCCAAGACGCCATGCACTGCGCCATGATCGTCGGTCGCACCCTGGCGGTAGCCGCTCTACTGGACACCACGCTGGCGGGCTGCGTGCCAGCGCGCCTGCCGGCGCTGGAGGCGACGCTCGCCGCCCAGCCCAGCGCCACGGC
>NZ_APCQ01000142.1:0-12643 GCF_000410615.1 Novosphingobium sp. B-7
CTGCCGCCGCCGCGATCGGTAGCAGCAGCACCACGCCGGTTTCGAAGAACAGCGGTAGGCCGATCAGCAGCGCGACCGCCATGCTCAGCCAAGGGGCCGCTGCCGGCCGGCCATGGTGCAGCGCCATGCGGGCCAGCACGCCCGCCCCGTCCGACAGTTGTAGCATGGCACCGAGCGAGAGGCCCAGCGCCACGACGAGGCCGGTGCCGCCCAGCACGTCGCCGGCGCCTTTCTGCACCGCCTTGGCGGTTTCGGCGACGGGCATGCCGACCGCGATGCCCACGGCAAAGGCGCCGCAGAGCAGGGCGAGAAAGGGATGGAACCGCCCGCGCACGATCAGGGCGATGGCGAGGCCAATGCCGAGCAGTGCGGCCAGGACCAGGCGCAGATCGTCGCTCATCGCGCTGCCGCCGTCCGGGTGGTGGTGATTCGCCCCGACCTGCCTTGCCCAGATCCGTGATGGCCCATCCTGCTCTCCTCTCGCGCCATGGCGCTGCCTGCCTGCGCTTGTTCTGCGAAAAGTTGTATAACAGGTGCGCGCCGATTTCAGCAATAAATCGTGTATTGACGGGATAACTCCGGCATAATATCAGAAAGCTGTCTAACTGATATTGGATTTCGCCATGCCGATCCGAGCATGGACGCACGGTAGATGCCGCAACGGTAGGCGATAGGGAGAGACAACGGTGACCGACTTTGCCCCTGCCAGTGTTCCGAACCAGCCGGCGCAGCGCCTGTCAGAGGCACCCGCCGTCCGCCTGACCCCTACCCAGTTCAAAGTGATGCAGGGCGTGCGCTCGGGCCAGCTCAACAAACAGATCGCCTATGACCTGGGCATCGCGGAAAAGACCGTGAAGGCCCATATGACCGCGCTGATGCGCAAGCTCAACGTGCGCAACCGCACCCAGGTGGCGATCGCCGCCCAGTCGATCCTCGCCCAGTAGGTTTTCGCCCAACACGTTTTCCGCAGCAGGTTTCGGGGCGTGCGGCAGCAAGGGAGCGGGAAAAGGCGAAATCGCCGGCAGCGCATCTGATGTATGTCGATGCCGCTCAGGCAAATCCTGCCCTCAACCATCGCTCAACATCACGACACAACAGCCCCAGCCGAACAACGGCGTGGGGCTTTTTCACGTTCAGCCCAGATAGCCGCGATCGACTTCACCGAACGCCGCCACCAAGGCTTGCCCGTGAGATGTGAGCGCCGCTTCGGCCAATGCCTGCGCCCGCGCCAGCAGCAGCCAATGGCGGCCCAGCGCGGCGAGGTGATCGTGCACCCGGCTGCCCGACAGTGCCGCCAGCCGGGCGGCGATCCATCCTGTCGTGGCCAGGGATGCCAGTTGCAGGAACGGATAAGCGACGACCGTTGCCGTCGGCTTGTCGAGGCCCGATGCGGCCTGCTCGAGCATGTCGAGCAGCGCCCCCAGGGTGGCATTGCCGAGCCGGTCCGCATCACCGCGCGCCTTTGCCAGGAAGGCGCGATAGGCGCGGCCTTCATCGCCGAGCACGCGGCGCAGGGCGAGGTCGAGCGCCTGCATGCCGCTGGTGCCTTCGTAGATCGCCAGAACGCGGGCATCGCGCAGATAGCGCTCGGCTGGCCATTCGCGGGTATAGCCGGCGCCGCCGAGAACCTGGATGGCGTCGTTGGCGCACAGGCTCGCTGCCTCGGCCGCGAAATTCTTGGTGATCGGCAGCAGCCAGGCCAGCACCAGTCCCGCTTCGGTGCGGGCCGCCTCGTCCTCTTCCCGCGCCTGGAGGTCTGACAGCGCCGCGGCGGTCAGCACCAATCCGCGGGTGACTTCGGCGCGCGCGGCAAGGCCCAGCAGCATGCGCTGCACATCGCCGTGCCGGTCGATCGTGACAGGCGGGGCATCGGCCCTGCCGCCCTGGCGCCGCTCTGCGGCATAGCGCCAGGCGAGGCTGGCCGCTGCGCCGGCAAGGCCCGCACCCTGGCTGCCCACCGAGAGGCGCATGCCGATGATCATCGTGAAAAGCTGCGCCAGACCGCGCCCTGGCGTGCCGATCAGGTGGCCCGTCGCCGCCTCGAACCCCAGGGCGCAGGTGGGCGAGCCGTGCAGGCCAAGCTTTTCCTCGATGCGCCGCACGACCACGGCATTGCGTTGGCCCGCGATATCGGATGGCACCAGAAACAGGCTGAGGCCTGCCGGACCATGCGCCCCCTCTGGCGTGCGCGCCAGCACCATGTGGGCGATGCGCGGGGTAAGGTCGTGATCGCCAAAGCTGATCCAGATCTTTTCACCCGTAATCCGCCAGGTGCCATCGGCATGGGGCACTGCGGCAGTGCGCAGTCGCGGCACGTCCGACCCGGCATCGGGCTCGGAAATGCAGATCGTCGCGGCCCAACTGCCATCGATCAGGCGCGGCGCCCATTCGGCGCACAGCGCCGGGTCGGCATAGCGTTCGATCACCTTTGTCGCGCAGCGCATCGGCGTGGGCAGCATGCCGAAGGCGGGTGAGGCGCGGTTGAGCAGTTCCTCGCACGCACTGTGCACAAGCATCGGCAGACCCGCGCCGCCCCACTGTGGCGCGCCTTCTATCGTGGTCCAGCCACCGGCAACAAAGGCCTGCCAGGCGTCATGATGGCCTGGTGCCAAGCGCACGCGGCCCTGTTCCAGGCGGCAGCCAACCTGATCGGCCTGGGCGTTGAACGGCTCGATCACGCCTTCGGCAAGGTCACCGGCCGCGCCGATGATGTCGAGCAGCATCGCTTCGTCCAACCCGGCATCGGGAAATAGCGCCTGCACCCGCACGAATTCGGGCAGGGCCAGGATTTGGGCGACGATCGTGCCGGCGGCATCGGCGTAGGACATCTTGGGTTCCTCTCTCTATACGCTACCGTATGGTTTGAGGACGGACCTGGGTCAAGGCCGGTTCTGGACGGGGCATGGCAAGGCGCCTAAGCCGCATGGCATGACGCCGTCCCCGTCCGATCCCATCCAAGAAGCGCCGGCCTATCCAGCGAACGGCAAGCGCCTGGGCCGCGCCGACTGGATCGCGGCGGCGATCCGGGTGATGGCCGACAGCAGCGTCGAGCAGGTGCGCGTGGAAAAGCTGGCGATCGACCTCAAGGCTTCGAAGGGCAGCTTTTACTGGCATTTCAAGGATCGCAATGCCTTGCTCGACGCCGTTCTGGAGGAATGGCAGGCACGATCGACGCTGATGGTGCAAGAGCGGCTGATGCGTGACGAGCCCGACGTCGCGCTGCGGATCAAGCGATTGATGGAATTGCCGTTTCATTCCGGTGCGGCGGCGCTGGCGGCCGATCTGGAACTGGCAATCATGGGCTGGGCGCGCCGATCGGAAGCGGCACGGGCCGCAGTTAGCGCGGTGGATGCGGCGCGTACGGCCTACTTGGCGGAACAGTTCGTGGAACTGGGGTGCGCGTCCGACAATGCGGCCTGGCGCGCGCACCAGGCCTACGCCCTCTTGCGCTATGTCGCGCAGCGCACCGATCTTGCGCTTGCCGATCGGCAGCAGATGATTGCCAAACTGCATGCCCGGCTGACGCAGGACTGCGCCGCCGGGCATTGATCGACACATTCAGGACAAGGCGGCTGGGTTATTCGCCCTGCCAGCCTTCGAGCAGATCGCGGAATTCGTCGGCGTGGTTTTCTTCCTGCGCCAGAATACCTTCCAGCATGATCCGCGTGGTGGGATCGCGATCGCCGACATAGGCGATCAGTTCGCGATAGGCTTCCACCGCGATGCGTTCGGCGATGAGGTCTTCCTTGACCATGTCCTTGAGCGTCTTGCCCACCTGGTATTCGGCATGGCTGCGCTGGGTCAGCGTGGCAGGATCGAGATCGGGTTCGCCACCCAGCTGGACGATGCGTTCGGCCAGCTTGTCGGCATGGGCGCGCTCTTCGTTGGCGTGCTCGAGAAAATGCGCCTTGATCGGTTCCGAAACCAGGCCATCGGCAGTGTAATAGTGCCGCATATAGCGCAGCACGCAGACCCATTCGGTGGCCAGCGACTTGTTCAGCTGGGCGATGATCACCTCGCGGTCCTTGGGGAAGGACTGGGTGACCGGGCCCTGGTCGATATGCTTGCGGGCCTGGGCACGCAGGGTGGCGGTGTCGGTAAAGCTGGCGTCAGACTTGGCCGGCTTGGCGGCGGTGGCAGTGGCCATGGAACATGCTCCTGCAAAAGGGATGGCATGGATCGAGGTGGCCATGCCGTGACACCGGGCAAATGATCGGGCCGCCCTCCGGTTCCATTGCCCGACAGGGCGGGTGTGATCGCCGGGGATGATCGCGCGTGCCGCTCGCTGTCCTTGAACACTTTCCCTCATGGCCGGGGCTGCTATAGCCGCGTCACGATGGACCTAGTGACGACTCCCTTGCGCATGCCCGCCGATTGGCGTGATTTCTTTGCGCTGACCAAGCCGCGCGTGATGACGCTGGTGATCTTTACCGGGCTGTGCGGCCTGCTCGCCGCGCCGGGAGAGATTCATCCGGTGCTGGGGTTTGCGGCGATTCTGTGCATTGCCGTGGGTGCCGGGGGCGCTGCCGCGCTCAACCAGTGGTGGGAGGCGGACCTCGACGCGGGCATGAAGCGCACCGCGCGGCGGCCCGTGCCGGCCGGGCGGATGGACCGCGAATCGGCACGCGATTTCGGCTTTGCGCTGTCGGGCGGATCGGTGGTGGTCATGGGCTTGGCGATCGGTTGGCTGGCGGCCGCGATCCTGGCGATCTCGATCTTCTATTATGCCTGGGTCTATACCGTGTGGCTCAAGCCGCGCACCCCGCAGAACATCGTGATCGGCGGTGGGGCCGGTGCCTTTCCGCCGTTGATCGGGTGGGTGGCCGTTACCGGGCACATCACCTGGATGCCGGTGGTGCTGTTCCTGATCATCTTCCTGTGGACGCCGCCGCACTTCTGGGCACTCGCCCTGTTCGTGCAGACCGATTACGCCAAGGTCGGCATTCCGATGCTGCCGGTGGTGGCGGGTGAAAAGGCGACGCGCCGGCAGATCCTGTTCTATACCCTGGTGCTCGTGCCCGTGAGCCTGGTGCCATGGGCGCTGGGTGGCGCCGGGCTGGTCTATGGCGTGGCGGCGGCGCTGCTCGGCCTGGGTTTCCTGGTGCTGGCCATGCGGGTGGGCCTGCGCGACAGCGTGGCCAATGACAAGATGAAGCCGGAAAAGCGGCTGTTCGGCTATTCGGTGCTCTATCTGTTTGCATTGTTCGCCGCGCTGGTGCTGGATCGGTTTGCCGGGCTCCAGGGGTGGGCCTGAGCGGAGAGGAAACAACGTGGGCGACAAGCCGGAAAATATTGACCTGAAAGCCTTTCGTGCGCGACAGAAAGCACGCAACCGCGCTTTGGGACTGGTGCTGGGGGCTTTGGTGGTGCTGTTCTTTGCCATCACCGTCGTGAAACTGGGTGTGCAGGCCGCACACCGCAACGAAAGCGCACAGCACGCCTGACCCGGACAATGCCGGGCGGGCGGATAAGGGAGAGATAGCGTGGCAGCGGCAATCGACAAAACCACCCGGGCCAACCGCAAGGTGGCGATCATCGCCGGCGCGGCGGCCTTGGGCATGCTGGGCATGGGCTATGCCGCCGTGCCGCTCTATCGCATGTTCTGCCAGGCCACGGGCTTTGCCGGCACGACCCAGCGGGCCACTGCGGCCCAGGCGGCCAAGGTCAAGCCCACGCTGCGCCCGATCACGATACGTTTCGATGCCAATGTCGCGCCCGGCCTGCCGTGGACGTTCAAGCCCGAGCAGGTGACCCAGGATGGGCGAATCGGCGAACGCAAGATCGCTTTCTTCACCGCCCGTAACAATTCCGACCAGCCCATCGTGGGCCGCGCGGTGTTCAACGTGACACCCGAGCAGACCGGCTCCTACTTTCACAAAATCCAGTGCTTTTGCTTCAATTATCAAAAGCTTATGCCGGGTCAGGAAGTGCGCATGCCGGTGGTCTACTATGTGGATCCGGCTATGTTGGATGACGCCAACACGCGCGATATCCCGGAAATCACGCTGAGCTATACGTTCAACAAGGCCGCAAATTGACTGGACCGGGCCAGATGTGCCCGATAGACATTGCAGCCACCACAAAAATGGCTCCCGTCGCTGTGCGCACGAGGATGCTGGTTAAGCCTTGGGGGAAGTAGACGATCATGGCCGGCGCCAAGAACCACGATTATCACATCCTGCCGCCCGATATCTGGCCGTTCATGGGCGCTATGTCAGCCCTGGTGATGACCAGCGGCGGCGTTTTCTACATGCACAAGATGGCTGGCGGCACGCAGATCATGCTGCTGGGCCTGCTGGGCGTCTTGCTCACCATGTTTTCGTGGTGGGGCAAGGTAATCAAGGAAGCCCACGCCGGCGATCATACCCCGGTGGTGCAGTTGCACCAGCGCTATGGCATGATCCTGTTCATCGCTTCGGAAGTGATGTTCTTCGTCGGCTGGTTCTGGGCGTTCTTCGATTTCTCGCTGTTCCCCAGCAAGCTCAACACCGACGTGATCGGCGGCGTGTGGCCGCCCAAGGCGATCGAGGCGGTCATCAACGCGTTCGACCTGCCGCTGCTCAACACGCTGATCCTGCTGTGCTCGGGCACCACGCTGACCTGGGCCCATCACGCGCTGATCCATGGCGATCGCAAGGGCCTCAAGCTGGGCCTGACGGCCACGATCCTGCTCGGCCTGCTGTTCACCTCGATCCAGGCCTATGAATACGTCCATGCCCCGTTCGCCTTTGGCAAGAACACCTATGGTTCTGCCTTCTTCATGGCGACGGGTTTCCACGGCTTCCACGTGATCATCGGCACGATCTTCCTGATCGTGTGCTGGATCCGCGCCGAGCGGGGCGAGTTCACGCCGCGCCAGCATTTCGGCCTGGAGGCGGCGGCCTGGTACTGGCACTTCGTCGACGTGGTCTGGCTGTTCCTGTTCGTGGCCATCTACGTCTGGGGCAACTGGGGCGCGGTGGTCGAATAACCGCCCACGCCTGCCTATAGCCCACAAAAAGGGGCGCCTTCCGGGTCTGGAAGGCGCCCCTTTTTTGTGGGTGCCACCCCGGGATAGCCCAGGGTGGCGGCTCGGCGTTACTTCACTGCGGCCAGTTCGGCCGAGAGCGCGGCCGAGCGCTGCTCCTTGAGCACGGCGCAATCCTGCACCCGCTCGATCGCTCGGTCGAGTTCGAGCGCGCCGGAGTTGTTGGCAAAGTGCGGGCGCCAGGCGGCAATGGTCTTGGCCTTGTCCACCGAGCAGAATCCGCTCACCGCCTGGGGCAGGCTGCGCGCCAGGAAGATGCCGCCGCCGCTGGAGAGCAGAGTGTCGACGTGGGCATTGGCCCAGGCAAACGCATAGTCAGCTGTCTTGGGCGAGGCGATGGCCAGCGAAATGCCGGTCAGCTTTTCCGAAAGGCGCAGGCGCTTGTCGGAAAACTCTTCGATCAGCCACTTGGCCACGGCCGGATCGTTGCTGCGGCCCACGGCGCGCAGGGCGGCCGGGCGCAGCAGAGGATCTTCCGTCGACAGTGCCTTTTCCATCAGCACCTTGGCGCCTTCCAGGCCGCGCGGCTTGAGCCAGGCCTTAAACGCGCTGTTGTAGAAGGCGGGATCGAGCGCCCTGGCATCGCCGGCCAGCAGGCTGTCGACCGCCTTGGCCAGCTTGGCATTGAGCGCGGCATCCTCGGCCACTCCCGACATTTCCGCCACCAGGGCAACGCGGCGCTGCTGCTGATCGGGATCGTCACCCGCATGCGCGCCGGCGCGCGGATCGAAGCCCAGCTTGGCGAGCTGCGGACCACGCACTTCGGCCACCAGGCGGCGCAGGCCGTCGTGGGCAGCCGGGGACAACATGCCGCGATCGTCGAATGCTTCAAGCTGGCCGGTCGCACCATCGCTGGCGTAGCTGTCGGGATTGGCGGCAAAGCTGCGCGCGGCCGCCACCAGTTGCGCTGGCGTGGCACGCCCCGCCAGGAAGCTGGCTTCCAGGCTGTCGATCGCGGCCAGGGCTTCGCCGCCGGGCAGGGCGGAACCCTGCGCGATTAGGCTGTCCCACTGCGCCGCGGGCAGCTCGAAACGGTAATAGCCGGTGCCGCCCGCGTTGGGCATCAGCGCGCCGTTGCCGGCGATGGCAACCGTGCCGCTCTTGTCCACCAACAGCTGGCAGACGCGGGCATCGCCCTGGCGCAGGCACAGTGGCACGCCCCAGGTCTGGGCCAGGGCTTGCGCCGGGGCCTGGGTGCCGAGCCTGACATAGCGGCTTTGCGTCACGTTCCATTTGCCTTGCCCGGCTGGGGCAAACGTCACCAGCGGCACGCCCTGTTGGTCGGTAAAGCTTTGCATGGCCGGCAGAATGCGCGGATCACCGGCGGCATCGGCCATGGCGCCAAAGAAATCGGCGGTGCTGGCGTTGCCGTACTTGTGCTTGGCCATGTAGCCGCGGACGCCGTCGCGGAACTTGGTATCGCCCATGAACGCGGCGATCATCGATACCACGTGGCCACCCTTGCCATAGGTGATGGTGTCAAAGGCTGCGTCGATCTGGCTGTTGCGCTCGATCTTCTGGTGGATGGGCCGGCCGACGATCAGCGCGTCGGTGTTCATCGCGGCAAAGCCTTCTTCCAGCGCGCCGGCGCCGATGTTGAGATCGGGGCGCCATTCGTTGCCGATGCGGAAGCCCATCCAGTTGGCAAAGCTTTCGTTGAGCCAGATATCGTCCCACCAGGCCGGGCTGACCATATCGCCAAACCACTGATGCGCCAGCTCGTGCGCCACGACCATGCCGAAGTTGCGCTTTTGCGCGGTCGAGGCCTTGTCATCGAGCACGAGGAGCGAATCCTCGTAAAGATCGGCCCCGGCATTTTCCATGGCGCCCGGCATGATCGGCGCGGTGATCTGGTCCAGCTTGGGGAAGGGGAAGGCCTGGCCGAAATAGTTCTCCAGGTGGCTGACGATGCCCTTGGTGCCATCGAGGGCAAAGGCCAGCTTGTCGGCATTGGGCTTGGTCGAAATCACGCGCAGCGGCAGCGGGGTGACGCGCTGCGGCGTGGCCGGCACGGCGCCATCCACGCTCACGAACGGACCGGCCATCACCGCCACGAGGTAGCTGGGCAGCGGCAGGGTCGGGGCAAAGCGGTGCACGGTCTGGGTGCCGTGCGTTTCGGTCGCCACTTCGGGCGCGTTGCTTACCGCGCGCTGGCCCGCCGGCGTGGTGATGGTGACGGTATAGGGCGTCTTGAAGCCGGGCTGGTCGAACGAAGGGAACGCGCCGCGCGCATCGATCGATTCGAACTGGCTCCAGCTGTACCACTGGTTGTCCACGTGCACGCGGAACAGCCCGGTGGGGCCATCGTTGAAGCCGGCTTCATAATCGAACGCCAGCGTCGCGGCGCCCTTGGGCAGCGGCTGGGCAAAGGTGACCAGCGCCACGCCGGTGGGATCGGCCTGCTGGAACGTGCCGGCAATCGTCTTGCCACCCACCTTGGCGACAACCTGCTTCACCTTGAGATCGAGCCCGTGCATCCACACATAGCGGCCGCCCTGGTTCACGGTCACGTCGATCTCGGTATGGCCGGTAAAGCGCGGCTGGGCCGGATCGAGCGTGAAATCGAGGCGATAGGCGCGGGGCACCACGGCATTGCCGAGCTTGCCCACGGGCATCACGCCAGCGGCGGCGGGAATGGCCACGGCCTTGGCATCGGCGGAAGCAGCGGGGGCGGCAAGTGCCGGGGCGGCGGCAAGGGTGCCGGCCAGCATCGTGGCGGCAAGAAGCAGAGCGCGCATGGGATCCTTTCACGCGAAAAGAGGCTGGGCGCCTGCTTGCGCCCGGCTCGTTGCACGTGCAACCGGTTTCGACGAACCGCCGGGAATGATCTGCCAACGGCTTGGTGGTGTCTGAGTCAATGGCACGCTTTCCATTGCGTTGGCTGAAAGCCATTCCATCTACACCGCGAGATTTCCATCGACAGGCCGGTTCAAATCCGGAATGTCGGCAGACATGACGCAGTGGCGGCCCCAGTTCCAAGCAGCACTTGAAAAGCTGGCAGAAATCAGTTCGGCCATGGATGAGCTTGGACTAAATCCGCCAATCCTTGTGGGCGGCGGTGCGGTGGAGCTTTATACTCAAGGTGCCATCAACACTGGTGATTTCGATCTCGTCACCTCCCAGCAATCCGCGCTTGAAAGTGTTATGGTCGAACATGGGTTTGTGCGGCCCCGAGGCGCCGGTCGGTTGACGCGGGGGTGGATCCATCCTTCTCTCAAACTGGGATTTGAAGTGGTGGGAAGCCGTTTGCTCGACGGACATGCCGACACCAGCCTGCTGCAGTTAATCGAAGTGGGAGCCCACGGGACTGTTGCGGTAATTTCCATTGAAGACCTGATCGCCGATCGCATGGGCCAATATGCTTCCGGCGCTGCGCACGATATGATTGGTCAGGCTCAGGCGCTGTTCACCCTTTCTGAAGGGCTCGACACGGATTATATGGAGCGCCGAATTCGCGAAGAGACGATCGACACATATGGCGTTCAAGACCTTAAAGCCGACGCGCGGGACGATCAGTCTTGACGCACTGGGCGAACGTATAGCCGCACGGCGGAGTGTTGTCGGTGATGTCGCTGTGCCGCGCAACGCTGGCAACCGGCGCACGCCGTCAAAGCAAGCCTTGCTCGATGCTATTGCCGAGACAGGCGCAGATTGGTGATTGCGTGCGGTGAACGTCTATTGGGATGACGTTTACTGACAGGCAAGTGCAGCGGCTGGCATGTTGGCTCAGACCCGTGGCGATCCAGCCGCTGCTGGCATCTTACCGCAACAACCCACCCAGAAGCCCGCGCGCGAAGCGGCCCAAGGCTTCGCCGCCCAGGCTCGTCGCGATCGAGCCAACCATTGCAGTAACCCCGCTGGCCACCGGCGCGGCGCGGGATTTCTTGCCGGCGATCTGGGCGGCGACCATCGCACCGGCCGATGAGGCGACAGCGCCCATCGCGGCCTTGCCCGCACGGCCCCACAGTGTGGGGGACTGGCGCGGCTGGGCACGCTGGGCGTCTGCGCCCTGTTCCTGCACGGTTTGTGCCGCGGCGGCGGCGTCTGCTGCTTTTTGTGCCAGCACTTCGGCCGCGCTCTCGCGGTTGACGGCGGTATCGTACTTGCCGCCGAACGGGCTGGCGGACTGGATGGCAGCACGCTCGGCCGGGCTGACCGGCCCCAGGCGCGAGCGCGGCGGGGCGATCAGGGTGCGTGCGACCATGCCCGGCGCGCCATCGGCGTCGAGCATCGAGACCAGCGCTTCACCCACTTTGAGCTCGGTAATCGCCTGGCCCACGTCAAGATCGGGGTTGATGCGAAAGGTTTCAGCCGCGGCGCGGATCGCCTTCTGATCGCGCGGGGTGAACGCGCGCAGCGCATGCTGCACGCGGTTGCCCAACTGGCCCGCCACCTTTTCGGGAATATCGATCGGGTTCTGCGTGACGAAATAGACCCCCACGCCCTTGGAGCGGACGAGGCGGACGACCTGCTCCACCTTGTCCATCAGCGCATCGGGTGCATCGTCGAACAACAGGTGGGCTTCATCGAAGAAGAACACCAGGCACGGCTTTTCCGGGTCGCCCACTTCGGGCAGCGCCTCGAACAGTTCCGACAGTAGCCACAGCAGGAACGTGGCATAGAGCTTGGGGCTCTGCATCAGCTTGTCGGCGGCGAGCACGTTGACCATGCCGCGGCCCTGTTCGTCCACCTGCAGGAAATCGTGGATCTCAAAGGCCGGCTCGCCAAAGAAGCGATCGGCACCCTGGCTTTCCAGGCCGAGCAGCTGGCGCTGGATCGCCCCGACGCTGGCCTTGGTCACGTTGCCATACTTGGTGGCCAGCGCGCCAGCGTTTTCGGCGCAGGCGGCCAGCACGGCCTGCAGGTCGGCCAGGTCCACCAGCAGCAGGCCGTTGTCGTCGGCATAGCGGAAAGCGATGGTCAGCACGCCTTCCTGGGTTTCATTAAGGCCCATCAATCGTGCGAGCAGCAGCGGCCCCATTTCGGAAATCGTGGTGCGGATGGGGTGGCCCTGCTCGCCATACAGATCCCAGAACACCGCCGGATTGTCGGCATAGGCATAGTCGGCAATGCCCAGGTCCTTGGCGCGCTGTTCCAGCGAGGCGGCGTGCTTGAACGTGGGGCTGCCAGGCATGGCGATGCCGGAAAGATCGCCTTTCACGTCGGCCAGGAACACCGGCACCCCGGCGCGGCTGAATTGTTCGGCCATGCCTTGCAAGGTCACAGTTTTGCCGGTGCCGGTGGCCCCGGCGACCAGGCCATGGCGGTTGGCCCGGCCCAGCAACAGCACTTCGCGTTCGCCCTTCGCGCCCAGGCCCAGGAAAATCTCGTCCATCCGCCGCACTCTCTCTCGATTTGTTGCCTTGCTGTGTAGGATGAGCCGCGATTGCCCGCGAGGGCTTTTTGCATCCGCATCGGCTTGTCGCTATGCGCGTGGGGTCATGACACGCGCCCCCTTTCTTTTGCTCGATGATGCCCGCCAAGGCGATCACGGCTCGGCCCGCCTCTATGAAGCGCCGCTGGAGATCGTGGTGGCGCGCCGGCCCGAAGAGGTGGACGCGGCCCTGGCGCGGATCGGCGCAACGCCGGGATGGTGGGCCGGCGCGCTGGCCTATG
>NZ_KE148392.1:0-13601 GCF_000410615.1 Novosphingobium sp. B-7
ATAGCCGGTCGCATCGAGCGTGACCGCCACCGGCCGGCCCGCGATCACCGCCATGTCGCGCGCGGCGGCCAGCCGCACGGCCAGGCGCTGTGCAGCGATCGCGGGCGTGGCCGTAGTGGACGGCAGATTGAGAATCACGGCCGTGGCGGCCAACCCGGCGATTGCCAGGGCCACCATCAGTTCCACCAGAGAAAAGCCTGCCTCCGCCGCAGGCAGCAGCGCCCGGTTCATGCGGTGGAATTGCGCCCAGGGCGCGGCCCAGGCAAGCAAGGCCGGCGCCGCTTTGGAGCCAAGCCAATCCGCTTTCGAGGCAACCCGGCCTGGACGCCGGGAGCGTCAGGCAGCCAAGGTCAGCCCTCGGCCTCGTCCCGCTGCCCGCGAATCAGCGGCAACGCGGCGTGGAGCGCATCGAGCGTGGCCGGATCAAACAGGTTGGAAAAGCGCGTCTCGTGCCGCTCGATCCGGGCCAGGGCATCAGCCACCACCGCCGCCCCGGTTTCCGTGACGCGCAGCGCATGGCTGCGCCCATCGGCGCGTTCGCGATCGATCAGGTCACGATCCATCAGCCGCGAAATGATCGGCACCATGTTGGCGCGCTTGATCCCCAGCACCTGCCCCACTTCGGTTTGCGAGCAGCCGGGGTTTTCGCCGATCACCAGCAGCGCGGTCACTTCGGCCGGGCGCATTTCAAGATCGGCCAGCTCGCGTGCCAGATCAGCCATCATCACGGCCGAGGCACGGCGCAACTGATAACCGAGCAGGCGATCGAGCGAGGTAGCCGGCAAACCGGAGGCAGAGGGCGTTGGTTGCATGGTGTTACCTTATGGCTCCCCCCGGCCATGGCAAGCACCCTTGGCCATGGATTTCACCAGCCGCAGACACGGCGGGCGCGGCAGATACGAAAAAGGGCGGCCGAAGCCGCCCCTGGTTCGCGCTCGCGCGGGCAAGGCACGTGGCCCTGCCCGATCGCGGTCGCTCACTTCTTGAGAGTGAGACCACCGAAGCGCTTGTTGAACTGGGCCACGCGGCCACCCTGGTCCAGCAGACGCTGGTTGCCACCGGTCCAGGCCGGGTGCGAGGTGGGGTCGATGTCGAGAGCCAGCGTGTCGCCTTCCTTGCCCCAGGTAGAGCGGGTTTCGAACACGGTGCCGTCGGTCATCTGCACCTTGATGAAGTGGTAGTCGGGGTGGATGTTGGCCTTCATGGGACTGCTCCGATGTGCCGCCGGTTCCGACCGGCGGCTGGGAAACGAGAGATGTAAACTCGAAAGCGGCGCCCCTAATCGAAAGGGCGCCGCTTGTCGAGTCATGTACCGTAAGCGCTGACTGACTCAGCTATCGGCGATCATTGCGGTAAAGCTGCACTCGGTGGCGATCTTGTCACCCAGCATGGCCTTGCCGGCAAACTTGCACACACGCGAACGCATCTGCGTGAATTCCACGTGCAGGTCGAGCAGGCAACCCGGCTCTACCGGCGTGCGGAACTTCGCGTTTTCGATCGCCATGAAATAGACAAGTTTGCCAGAGCCGGCCAGGCCGAGCGTTTCCACCGCGAGGACGCCGGCCGCCTGGGCCAGCGCCTCGATCTGGAGCACGCCGGGCATGATCGGCCGGCCGGGGAAATGACCCTGGAAGAACTGCTCGTTCATGGTCACGGCCTTGATCGCGTGGATGCGTTCACCCACCACGAGCGAGGCCACGCGATCGACCAGCAGCAAGGGATAGCGATGCGGCAGCGCCGCCATCACCTTGGTCACGTCGAACGAGAGCGGCGCGGCCGTTTCGGCCTGGACTTCCTGCGTCATTGGATCCCCGTATGCCTTGCCTTAGCGGCCTTCCGGCGCCTTGGCGCCCGAAGCGGCGGGCGCGGCGCCCTGCTGGGCCTGCTGCTGCGCCATCGCTTCACGCTGGGCGCGCGGCATCCAGCCAGCCGGCGGCACGAGCTGCGCGGTGGGGATCAGGGCGTTGAGTTCGGTCAGGATGTCCTGGCTGATGTTCGAGGCCGGATCGCCCTTCACCACGGCCTGCACATCGAGCACGATGGTGGCGCGGCGCTTGGCCATCGCGCGCTGGGTGGCTTCGTCCAGCTTGTCGGAGATCTGCTCGATCACATACTGTTCAGCCAGGTTCAGCGGAGCGAGGATCTGCTGGATCTCGCGCTTGCCGTCTTCCTGGATCTGCTGAATCTGGCCCACTTCGGCTTCGAGCGCAGCGCGATCGGCCTTGGGGTTCTTCTGATCAGCCTGGAACTTGTCGGCCAGCGGCTTGAGCTGGGCGTTGATCTGGTCGCTGCGGGTCTTGGCCTGGTCGATTTGGGCCTTGTAGGTGACCGGGCGCTGCTGCATCGCGGTCTGATAGGCCGACGACGAACCGACGATCGCCTGCGGGTTGGCATAGGCGATGCCGTTGGCAACCGGAGCGGTCGACGCGGCGGCGGGGGCTGCGGCCATGGCTGCGGGGGCAGCCGAGATCATCAGGCCCGCGATCAGGGCCGAGGCAATGCGGAGTTTCATCAGAACTGGGTTCCCACGTTGAAAGTGATGGGCTGGGTGTCGTCGCCGTCGACCTTCTTCAAGACCTTGGCGAAGTCGATGCGGAACGGGCCGAAGGGCGAGTTCCAGTTAACGCCGATGCCGATCGAAACGCGCGGCTGCGGCGAGTTGCCAACGAAGACTTCGTCGTACTTCTGGTATGTGCTGTTGGCCGTGCCGTCAGAGGCATTGGCGGCCGTGGTGATCTTGCCGGTAAGCGCATCGGTATAGAGCACCACGCCCGTGCTGGTGGCCGGGCGACGCACGCCCCACACCGCACCGGCGTCCATGAAGATCGACGGACGCAGGCCCATTTCGCGGGCACCGGCACCAAGCGGAATTTCAAGCTCGGCATGGCCGATGTAGTAGTAACGGCCGCCCAGGGCGTCGTCCGCCCACGAATTGCGGTCGGTGGTAATCGCGCCGAACGTGCCATCGGAATTGCGCGAGTAGTACTTGCGCAGCACGCGCGGGCCCACGCCGCGAATGTCGAAGCCGCGCATCTGCGGCTGGCCCAGGAAGAAGCGGTCGGTCAGGCGCACGTCGTCCACGGTGGGATCCGACGAACGGCTGGCGAGCGGCTCGATCGCGCCACCTTCGCCGCGCAGGCTGAACACGAAGCCCTTGCCCACCGGCCAGTAGTGCGCGGCGTTGGCGGTGATGCGGGCATACTTGACCGAGCCACCCAGCCCGGCGATGTCGCCGCTCAGCAGCCACGAGGTGCCCTTGGTGGGACGCAGGCGGTTGTCGAGCGTATCGTAGACCACCGAAGTGCCGAAGATCGAGCTGGTGCGGTGGCCGATGGCATCGCACAGATAACGGCCAGCGAGCAGCGGGCTGCAGGTGCCGTTGAGGTAATAGGTGGCCTCGTCCAGCGTCACGTCATCGATGTTGAACGTGTAGCGGCCAATCAGCGACATGTACTCGGTCAGCGGCACGCCGGCGCGGATCTGGAAGCCGGTCGTGGTCTGCTTGTACGTCGTGTTGCGGTTGGAATTGAGGTAGTTGAAGCTGTTGTAATCGCGGCGATAGACGTCAACGCCCATCGAGATGTTGCGATCGAACAGATAGGGCTCGGTAAAGCTCAGCTGGACGCTGCGCGAATAGTAGGAATAATCGACCGAGAGGCCCAGCGTCTGCCCGCGACCACGGAAGTTGTTCTGACGGATCGAGGCCTGGAAGATGAAGCTTTCCAGGCTGGAGAAACCGGCCGAGAGCTGCAGTTCGCCGGTGGGCTTTTCTTCCACGTTGGCTTCAAGCGCGATGCGATCGGGCGTGGTGCCCGGCTTCTGCTCAACCTCGAACTTTTCCTGGAAATAGCCGAGCGACTTGATGCGGTTGGACGAGCGCTTGATCTGGTAGGAATTGAACGCGTCACCTTCCGCGAGGCGGAATTCACGACGGATCACCTTGTCCTGGGTCAGCGTGTTGCCGTTGACATCGACACGTTCGACATAGACGCGCGGCGCATCCGCGATGCGGAACGTGATGCCCATGGTGAGGTCATCCTTGTTCCGCGCGAAATCGGGCTGCACGTTGGCAAAGGCATAGCCCAGGCTGCCGGCCGTCTCGCTCAGGCTGTCGACGGTGTCTTCGACCAGCTTGGCGTTGTACCAGTCACCCGCCTTCATCGGCAGCTTCTTGACCAGGCTGTCGCCATCGATCTCGCGCAGCTGGCTGTCCACCTTCACGTCGCCGAACTTGTAGCGCTTCCCTTCCTCCACCACGTAGGTGATGATGAAGTCCTTCTTGTCCGGCGTCAGTTCGGCCACGGCCGAAACCACGCGGAAATCGGCATAGCCCTTGGTCAGGTAGAACTGGCGCAGCTTCTGCTGGTCGAACGCGAGGCGATCGGGATCGTAGCTGGTGCCCGACGAGAACAGGCGGAACGCGCGGGCCTGCTTGGTCACCATCTCGGTGCGCAGTTCGGTATCGGAAAACTGCTGGTTGCCGATGATGTTGATCTGGCGAACCTTGGACTTGGGCCCTTCGGTGATCTCGAACACGATATCGACGCGGTTCTGGTCGAGCATGACCATCTTGGGCTCGACCGAGGCGGCGAATCGGCCCTGCCGCTTGTACAGCTCGATGATGCGCGACACGTCGGCGCGCACCTTGGACCGCGTGAAGATCTGACGCGCCGAGAGCTTGATCTCGGGCAGGATCTTGTCTTCCTTGAGGCGCTTGTTGCCTTCCAGGATGATGCGGTTGACGACCGGGTTTTCCTTGACCTGGATGGTCACCGCGCCCGCGTTGTTGCGCACCTGCACGTCGGCAAACAGTTCAGTGGCGAACAGGTCCTTGAGCACCTGGTCGGCCGCGGCCTGGGTATAGCGATCGCCTTCGCGCAGGCGGATGTAAGAGCGAATCGTATCGGGCTCGAGGCGCTGGGCGCCGTCGATGGTGATCGAACGCACCAGTTGCACCGGCTCGGCCGGCGCAGCCACGGCGGGCGCGGCCGGAGCGTTGGCCGGGGCAATGGCAGATGCCGGAGCAGACGCGGCCTTTGCCTTGGGCGCGCTCTGCGCCAGGGCCGGATTGCCCAGCGTGGTCGAGGCAAGCAGCGCCACCGCGAGAGTCGAAACCCGCGCCGTTGCCGGGTTCGATGCCCGCGCTGCGGCGGGGGCGGTCAGGCTCGCGTACCGTTCATTCATCACCAAGCGCCATCCCGTCTGAATTCGTAATGTTCCGCCACGATGGCGGTTGCCGGATTTTCGGCACCGCAGCCCTGTGCCCGATGCCGCTGTGCCAATCAAGCAAGCATGGTGCAAGGCACCGCATTCACCCCGCATATTGTGGAAAATAATGCGCCTTCGGCCTGCCGAGCCCCCTGCCCGGCCGCTGGCCGATCATCCTGCGCCCATGCGGCGCCAACCAAACCGGTCAGCCGCCGAAAACCTTTGCTCCAAACAGGCCATGCGCACCGAACAGGTCGAGCGAGGCAACATCGTTGACCGTGACGATCAGCATCAGGGCCACCACCAGCGCCAGGCCGGTGCGAAACGCCCATTCCTGGCCGCGCGCACTGACCGGCCGGCGGCGCACCGCCTCTGCCAGGTAGAAGGCCAGATGCCCCCCGTCGAGCACGGGAATTGGCAAGAGATTGATGAATCCCAGATTAATCGAAATCAGCGCGACGAAGAACACGAACGGCTGCCAGCCCGAGACCAGCTGCTCGCCAGAGAACTTGGCGATCTTGATCGGGCCGCCCAGTTCCTTCACCTCGCGCCGGCCGGTTGCGATCTGCACGATGCCGGTGACCATGGTATCGACAATGCCGCGCATCTGTCGTGCGCCATCGGCCACTGCCGCCAGAGGGCCGACACGGACCAGTTCGACACTGGCCGGGCCCACCCCGATGAAGCCGATTTTCTGAACGTTGCCAAAGCGATCGGAATCCGCGCGGGTGCCGGCAACCACGGGCAGCGTCTGGCGCTTGCCACCGCGCTCCACCACCAGGTCAAGCGGCTCGCCAGGGTGCTGCGCCACGGTCATCTTGACGTCGAGGAAAGTATCGATCGCGCTTCCGCGCATCGCCACGACGCGATCGCCCACCCGCACGCCAGCCTTTTCCGCCACCGAGCCGGGCTGCACCACGCCGATCACGGGCGGCACCACGAGCTTGCCATAGGCCATGGTAAAGCCCGACAGGATCACCAGCGCAACCAGCAGGTTGGTAACCGGGCCCGCCAGCACGATCAGCGCGCGCTGCCACAGCGCCTTGGCCTGGAACGTGCGGTTGCGCTCTGCCGCCGGCAATGCCAGCCATTCCGACGTCGGCTTGCTCGTCGGGCTCATGTCTCCGGCGAACTGGACATAACCACCCAGCGGCAGCAGCGAGAGCTTCCAGCGCGTGCCGCGCTTGTCGGTCCAGCCGATCAGTTCACGGCCAAACCCGATCGAAAAGACATCGGCCTTTACCCCGCACCAGCGACCAACCAGATAGTGACCCAGTTCGTGAAGGAAGACGAGTGGCCCCAGCACGAGCACGAAGCCCAGAAAACTGATCAATAGGCCGGGGGTCTGCATCAACGAACGGGCTCCATATGCGCATGTGTGCGCAAGCGGGCTTCGTGGTCAACCGCAATCACATCTGCCAGGCAGGCAGGCGGCGGCGGCAGGCCACGATCCAGCACAGCCTGTACACATGCCACGATTTGCGTGAACCCGATCTTACCAGCCAGGAACGCAGCCACCGCGATTTCATTCGCGGCATTAAGCACGGCCGGCGCAGCGCCGCCGGCCATCACCGCCTCGCGCGCCAGGCGCGTGGCGGGAAAGCGCGATTCGTCGGGCTGACGAAACGTGAGTTCGCCGATCTCGGCAAGATCGAGCGGCGCACAGGGCGTGTCCATCCGCGCCGGCCAGGCCAGGCACGAGGCGATCGGCACGCGCATATCTGAAGGACCAAGCTGCGCCAGGGTAGAGCCATCGCGATATTCGACCATCGAATGCACGATCGATTGCGGATGGACCAGGATGCGCAGCCGCTCCACCCCCACGGGGAACAGGTGAAACGCCTCGATGAACTCGAGCCCCTTGTTCATCATTGTGGCCGAATCGACGCTGATCTTGGCGCCCATAGACCAATTGGGATGCTTCACCGCCTGGGCGGGTGTCGCATGGGGCAGGCGATCGGCCGCCCAATCGCGGAACGGGCCACCACTGGCAGTCAGCGTGATCATCCGCACGTGCTCGGGCGCATTGCCCGCAAGGCACTGGAAGATCGCGTTGTGTTCAGAATCGACCGGCAGCAACGTGGCGCCGCTGCGCGCCACGGCCGCGGTCATCACCTCGCCCGCGGAAACCAGCGCTTCCTTGTTGGCCAAGGCCACGGTGCGGCCACATTCGATCGCCGCCATGGTAGGCGCCAGGCCGGCACAGCCGACGATGGCGGCCACGGTGATATCGGCGCCGCGCGCGGCCGCCTCGACCAACGCGTCAGGGCCAGCGGCCACCGCGATATCGGTGCCGGCAAGCGCCGCACGCAGTTCTGCCAGGCGGGCAGGATCACCGACCACGGCCAGGCGCGCGGAAAATTCGCGGGCGAGCGCGGCCAGTTCGGCCACCTGGGCGTGGGCGGTAAGCGCCTCGACGCGGAAGGCAGCGGGATTGCGGCGCACCAGATCGAGCGTCGACGTGCCGATCGAACCGGTGGCGCCCAGGATGGTGATGGAACGTTGCGCGGTCATGCCGGTGCCCCCAGCGCCCAGGCCGTGCCAACGATGATGGCCACCGGCAACAGCCCGTCAACGCGATCGAAAACGCCGCCGTGCCCCGGGATGAGGCGCGAGGAATCCTTGACCCCCGCCCGCCGCTTGAGCCACGATTCGTAGAAATCGCCCGCCTGCGCCGCCACGGCCAACACGGCGCCGGCCAGGGCTGCCACCCCCAGGTTCGCGATATGCAACGCCTCTGCCAGGCTCGGCCCGGTGGGGCCAAGGCCGCTGATCAGCCAGGCGCCACCCAGGGTGAACAGCCCGGTCCACAACCCGGCGACGGCCATGCCACCGGCCAGGCCCGACCAGGTTTTCGACGGGCTGATGCGCGGCGCGATCTTGGGGCCGCCCAGGGCGCGGCCGGTGAAGTAGGCGCCCGTATCGGTGCAGATTACCAGGCCGATGACCGCCACCAGCAAGGGCGTGGGCATCACGATCAGCGCCAGGGCGCCCCAGCCGATATAGACCGCGCCGGTAATGACCCCGGCGACCATGCGCGCCGGATCGGGCGCGATGCGTGCCACCAGGCGAACATATTCGCCAAATACGACCAGGCCGACAGCCGCGATGAAGGCATCGAGCGCCACCCCGCCGCGCCACACGGCCAGGCCAGCCACGCCCAGCATGACCACGGCCGACGCCAGGCGCACGGGCAGGTCGGAACGCTTGGCCGGTTGCGGTTGTGCGGCCACGGCGGGATCAACGTCCGCCAAAGCGCCGCTCCCGCTCGGCAAACTGATCAAGCGCGGCGCGCAAGTGATCGGGGGTGAAATCGGGCCACAACACCGGGGTAAACACCATTTCGGCATAGGCGGCCTGCCACAGCAGGAAATTCGACAGCCGCACCTCGCCCGAAGTGCGGATCAGCAGGTCGAGCGGCGGCAGGTCTGCCGTATCAAGCTCGGCCGCGATGGTTTCGGGCGTGATCTCGCCCTTGGCAGCGGCGCGGGCGGCGGCGCGGGCAATTTCCTGCTGCGAGCCATAGTTGAGCGCGATTGCCAGCGTGAGCCGGGTATTGCCGGCGGTGCGCGCCACGGCATCATCGATCAGTTGCACCAGATCGGGCGCCAGCGCGCGATATTCGCCGATGATCTTGAGCCGCACGCCATTGCGGTCGATCTCGTCGATATCGCTGCGGATGAACGCGCGCAGCAGGCCCATGAGATCGGAAATCTCGTCGGCCGGGCGCTTCCAGTTCTCTGAGCTGAAGGCATAGAGCGTCAGCGCCTCGAGCCCCAGGTCGCCCGCGGCGCGCACGGCCGCGCGCACGGCTTCCACGCCGCGCTTGTGGCCAAACGCACGGGGCATGAACCGCTTCTTGGCCCAGCGCCCGTTGCCATCCATGATGATGGCAACGTGGCGGGCCAAGGGGGCGCCATCGCCCCCGTCGCGAACCTGCGGCACGGGAACCGGCGCGGCGCTCACTTGCCCAGGATTTCCTTTTCCTTATGGGCGGCAGCGTCGTCCACGGCCTTGATCGTCTCGTCGGTCAGCTTCTGGACTTCGGTTTCCAGGCGCTTGCGCTCGTCTTCCGAGATTTCCTTCTTGGCCTCGTCAGCCTTCAAGGCTTCCATGCCATCGCGGCGCACGTTGCGCACGGCAATGCGGGCGCCTTCGGCATACTTGCTGGCCAGCTTGGCCAGTTCCTTGCGGCGTTCCTCGGTCAGGTCCGGGATCGGCAGGCGCAGGTTGTTGCCGTCGTTGATGGGGTTAAGGCCAAGGCCGGCAGACCGGATCGCCTTTTCCACCGGGCCGACGTTGGACTTGTCCCACACCTGCACCGAAAGCAGGCGCGGTTCGGGTGCAGACACGGTGGCCAGCTGGTTCAAGGGCATGTGGCTGCCATAGACTTCGACCGTGATCGGATCGAGCAGCGCGGTGTTGGCACGGCCAGTGCGCAGGCCGGCGAGATCGCCCTTGAGCGATTCGACAGCGCCCTTCATGCGGCGCTCAAGATCGCCTTTGTCATACTTTGCCATGGATCAGGCTTCCTTCCGAACGATGGTCTGCGTGCCCTCTCCGGCCAGCACGCGGGCAAGATTGCCCTGCTCGCGGATCGAGAACACGACGATGGGAATATTGTTGTCGCGGCACAGCGCCACGGCCGAGGCGTCCATCACCTGCAGGTTGTGCGCCAGCACGGTGTCATAGTCGATGGTGTCAAAGCGCTTGGCCGCCGCATCCTTCTTGGGATCGGCATTATAGACGCCATCGACGCTGGTGCCCTTGAACAGCGCATCACACTGCATTTCGGCCGCACGCAGCGCTGCGCCGGAATCGGTGGTGAAATAGGGCGCGCCCACGCCGGCGGCAAAGATCACCACGCGGCCCTTGGCGAGATGGCGTTCGGCGCGGCGGCGGATGACGGGTTCGCACACCTGGTCCATCTGCACGGCCGATTGCACGCGGGTATCGACGCCCAGCTTTTCGAGGGCGGATTGCATCGCCAGTGCATTCATCACCGTGGCCAGCATGCCCATGTAATCGGCCTGGGCGCGGTCCATGCCCTTGGCCGCCCCGGCCATCCCGCGAAAGATGTTGCCGCCGCCAATGACCAGGCAGATTTCGAGGCCGGTTTCCTTGGCAGCCTTCACTTCGGCGGCCAGCGCGGCGACGAAATCGGTATCGATGCCGAACTGCTGGTTGCCCATGAGCACTTCGCCAGAAAGCTTGAGCAGGATGCGCTTGAACTTTGCAGGGGTGGTCATGGGGCGTCCGGGTCTCGCAAAAAAGGATCGGGATGAAGGCGGGTTGGCACGCAACCGGCGGCCCCTCCACCCCTGGTTCGCGCCCTTATACGCAGCGCACGGGCCGTGCCAAGGGCGCCGCTGCGCTTTTCGCAAACGCAAACGTCCCCGCTGCAACAGGAACCCGGCGCATTGCCGCATGGGCAAGGCCAGGCCCCGGTTGCGCGGGGACGCGAAAAGCGATGCTTACTTGATGCCGGCAGCGGCCGCCACTTCGGCGGCGAAGTCGGTCTCTTCCTTTTCGATGCCTTCGCCCAGCTGGAAGCGGACGTAGTCAACGAGGGCGATCTTGGTGCCAGCAGCCTTGCCAGCCGCTTCGACGACCTGGGCGATCGGCGTCTTGTTGTCCATCACGAACAGCTGCGACAGGAGGGCGTTTTCCTTGGCATACTTGGCCACGGCGCCATCGACCATCTTGGCCTGCACTTCTGCGGGCTTGCCGCTTTCGGCTGCCTTTTCAGCCGCGATCTTGCGTTCGCGGGCGATCAGCTCGGCGTCGAGGTCTTCGGCATTGAGCGCCAGCGGGAAAGCAGCGGCGATGTGCATCGCAATCTGCTTGCCGAGCGGCTCGAGCACGTCGGCGCCAGCTTCGGATTCGAGCGCGACGAGCACGCCGATCTTGCCGAGGTTGCTGGCAGCGGCGTTGTGCATGTAGGGCACGACGATGCCGTTCGACACTGCGACGTGCTTGATGCGGCGCAGCTGCTGGTTTTCACCGATGGTGGCGACGTTGTTGGTCAGCTTGTCAGCCACGGTGCCGCCATCCGGATAGGCAGCCGCCTTGAGCGCTTCCACGTCGGCCGCGCCGGTTTCCAGCGCCACTTCGGTCGACTTGCGCACGAAGTCCTGGAACTGGTCGTTCTTGGCGACGAAGTCGGTTTCCGAGTTCACTTCGACGGCGACGCCCTTGGTGCCCGAAACGGCCACGCCCACGAGGCCTTCGGCGGCGGTGCGGCTCGACTTCTTGGCGGCGGCGGCAAGGCCCTTGGCGCGCAGCGCGTCAACCGCGGCTTCGAAATCGCCGGCAGCTTCGTCGAGCGCCTTCTTGCAGTCCATCATGCCGGCGCCAGTGCGCTCGCGCAGGTTCTTCACGTCAGCGGCGGTGTAAGCCATCGCGTTTGTCCTTTGTCTGAAACGGTGCGGCCGCGGCTGCACGCGCCGCGGCCCTACTTCATGAAACGGGACAATTCGGTGACGGCGCCGATCGCGGCGCCGCCCCCGTCATGTCAGCCTGCAATCAGCCTTCGACGGCTTCTTCGGCAACCGGCTCGTCCAGCGCGCCCAGGTCCACGCCCGAAGCATAGGCAGCGTCACGGCCGCCCTTGGTGGCAGCGGCGGCCACGGCTTCGCAATAGAGGCGGATGGCGCGGCTGGCGTCGTCGTTCGCCGGGATGGGGAACGCGATGCCTTCGGGCGAAACGTTGGAGTCGAGGATCGCCACGACTGGGATACCCAGCACGTTGGCTTCCTTGATCGCCAGTTCTTCCTTGTTGGCGTCGATCACGAACATCACGTCGGGGATGCCGCCCATGTCGCGGATACCGCCGAGCGACAGTTCGAACTTGTCGCGCTCGCGGGTGAGCTGGAGCACTTCCTTCTTGGTGAGACCGGTGGTGTCACCCGAGAGCTGTTCTTCCAGCGCCTTGAAGCGCTTGATCGAGCCCGAGATGGTCTTCCAGTTGGTGAGCATGCCGCCCAGCCAACGATGGTTGACATAGTGCTGACCTGAAGCGCGGGCGGCCTGGGCGATCGGTTCCTGCGCCTGGCGCTTGGTGCCGACGAACAGCACCTTGCCGCCGGCCTGCACGGTGGCCGAGATGAACTCGAGCGCGCGCGACATCAGCGGAACGGTCTGCGACAGGTCGAGGATGTGGATGCCGTTGCGGGCGCCGAAGATGTACGGCTTCATCCGCGGGTTCCAGCGGTGGGTCTGGTGGCCGAAGTGGGCACCGGCCTCGATCAGTTGCTGCATGGTGACGACGGGAGCCGCCATAATCATTTCCTTCCGGTTTCACCTCTGGAGCGCTGGAACCGCGCGGAGAACCCGCAACTGGCACCGGTATGTGCGCGCGCCATGTGGACTGGCCCTGCTGTCATGATGGCGGCGGACATGCCGCGAATCACCGCTGGGCTGCGGCGCCCATAGCGCGCGTAAACCGGCAATGCCACCGGAAATGCCCTTAGCAGTGATTCGCGGGGATAACCTGCCCGACGCAGGCAAAACACGTCCTGGCGCGGCTGTTCCACGCCCGAATCACCGCGCCGCGAACACTGTTTCATCGATTTTCGACATAAGCACAAACACTTAGCACGAGCGCAGATGTGCTTGAAATTCCAGTTGACGCACCGGAACAAAAGTGGAACATTTGGAACATCGACGGGCCAAACAGGAACCGTTCAGGAACGATCGAGTTATCCACAACACAAGCGCTTGCTGTCAAGCCTTGGGCACAGGACGCCCTGCTTGGCACCTGCCCTCTTGTCTTCGGAAAGGCATCGCCATGCTCGCCATTCTCGCTTCGCTCGTCATTGCCGGCGCCGGCGTTGCAGCCCTGGTTGCCGTTGCGGCCACCTGGCACGGCCAGCTTGGCGCCATTCGTCAGTTGCTGGCCGATGCCCGCGCGCTGGAACAAGCCGATGCGCTGGACCTCGATCGCGCTTTCCTGGCGCGGCTGATCGACAGCCCGCTGGCCACCGCCGCGCCGGCGACCCCGGCGCTGCCGCCGCTGGTGCGCAGCACGGTGCGCCGCCCCTCGCCGCGCCCGGCCGCTGGCGTGGTTACGAAAGCGACACGGCGCGCTGCCGCTTGAGCCGGGCATAGCGCACCACACCCACTGGAATCAGCGCAAGATAGAGCGCACAAATTCCCACCAGCGTCAGCCAGGGTTCCGTCAGCAGCGCCGCAAAGACCAGCCCGGTCAGTGCGATCAGTTCCAGGCGGATGGTCTTGCGCGGACGGAACGATGACCAGCCCGGCGTCGCCATGTTGGAAATCATCATGAACGCCATAAGCGCCGCCCAGATCGCCACGAAGATCGGCTGACGAAACTCGTCGCGGCCACTGGCTACCCACAGATAGAGCGGCAGGGAAGACAGTCCCGCCCC
>NZ_KE148392.1:13611-45692 GCF_000410615.1 Novosphingobium sp. B-7
CCGGCCGGGGCAGGAACGCCTGTCAGGAAGCCGGCGGACTTGTGCGGCTGCTCTTCCATGTCGATGCGGGCGTTGAAGCGGGCGAGGCGCAGGGCGCAGCATACCGCAAGCGCCAGCGCCGCAAACCAGCCAAAGCGCGGCATCTGCTGCAACGACCACAAATAGAGAATCAGCGCCGGAGCCACCCCGAACGAAATGGCATCGGACAGGCTGTCGAGCTCTGCGCCAAAGCGCGACTGCGCCTTCATCAGCCGCGCCACACGGCCATCGATGCCATCGAGCATGCCGGCGAGAATGACCGCCAGCACCGCGCCGCGGAAATCACCACCAATGGCAAAGCGAATACCGGTCAGCCCGCAGCATAACGCAGCAGAGGTAATGGCATTGGGCACCAGCGCGCGCAGGGTAAGCCCGCGCGGCAGCCGGTGGCGGCCAAAGTCTTCACCCGAAAATGCCTCTTCGTCCTCTGCCGGCAAGGTCACTGGCTGATGCCCTCGATCAGCGGTGCATCGCCGATTTCGGCCAGGATGGTTTCGCCGGCCACCACGCGCTGGCCGATCAGCACCTTGGGCTCCGTGCCGACGGGCAGATAGACATCAACGCGGCTGCCAAAGCGAATGAGGCCAACCCGCTGGCCAACGGCGACGATGTCCCCGCTCTTGACGAACGGCACGATGCGCCGCGCAACCAAGCCAGCGATCTGCGTAAAGCCGATCTTCACGCCGTCGCTGCGTTCCACCAGAAAATGCTGGCGCTCGTTTTCCTCGCTCGCCTTGTCGAGATCGGCATTGAGGAACTTGCCCGGAATATAGACCACGCGGCGGATCGTGCCGCCGATCGGGGTGCGATTCACGTGCACGTCGAACACCGACATGAAGATCGACACGCGGGTAACCGGCGTCGGGTCCATGGCGGCAAGGCCGCTGCCATCGTCGGCCGAAAGCTCGCGCGGCGGGGCCACCTTCTGGATCAGCGTGATCAGGCCGTCGGCCGGCGCCACGACAAAGCGATCGTCACGCGGGGTCACGCGCACCGGATCGCGGAAGAACGCGAGCACGCCAAGGGTCAGGAACACGAACGGCCAGGCCACGATGCTGCCGCCGAAAATGGCCGCGATCAGCGCGATGCCACCGGCAATGGCGCCGAACTTGCGTCCTTCGGGATGGATGGAGGGCCAGGACCAACCGGCATTGCCGCGTCCGCGATTGTCAAAAATGTCACCAGGCATGCCGCCGGTCTAGGCGCTGGCGCGTCGCGCGGCAAGCGTATGGCGCACACCAGTGCCACCAACCGCTGTCAGGGATCGACCAGCGCCGTGCCAACTACATGCAAAGCCTTGTTGTATAAGGAAACTGCACAACAGGGTAGCATCGCGCCGGGCGGCAAATTGGGCTTTTGTGGTGAGGCAACCGCAAAAGGAACCACACAATGATCCCCCTTCACACCCCGTTCTGGCCCTGCTGGCTGATCAGCTTGGCAGCGACCTGCACGATCACGATTGCCCGGCTGGGGCTGCGCCTTTCGCCCGCCGGCCGGCATGGGCTGGTATGGCGCGAATGCCTCGCCCTGCCGGTATTTCCCACGGTGGCAGCCTGCTATGCCGGCCTGCACCAATGGCCGCCGGCCGCAGCAGCGCTGCTGGCGATGGCGCTGGCGCTGCCGGGCTATCCCCGGCTGGCACGGACCATGGCGCGCTACATCTTGCGGAAATAGGCCACGACGCGGCCCAGCACGTGCAGTTCCCCATCATAGGCAGTGATCGGGGAAATGGCAGGATTGTCGGCCATCAGCAGCCAGCCGCCATCCTTGCTGGGCCGCAGCCGCTTGACGCAACCCAGCCCGCAATAGCTGACCGCCCAGACCTGATCGGCCAGGCGCGGCACGGCTTGGCTGGTATCGATCAGCAGCAGATCGTTATCGAGGATAGTGGGGATCATGCTGTCCCCGGAACCGCGCGCAATGATCAGACTTTCCGCCGGAGCACGGGTATAGAGATCGAGCCATTCGCGCGGAAACATGCGCTGCACATCGGCGATAGGCTGGTCGATATAGGCGGCGCCCAGGCCGATCGCCAGATCGACCTCGCGCACGGCAACCAGGCCCATGGCTCCGGCAACTACCGAAACCGATGGCGCACGGCGACCATCGTTGGCGGGGTCATCGGTTTCACCGGTGAGATATTCCACGCTCGTTTCGAGAGCGCGGGCTATGGCGTGGATATGGCGCGACCCTTGCGCCCCCTTGCGGATGAGGTGGTTCACGCTCGGCTGTGAAATGCCGACGCGGCGCGCCAATTCCGCCTGCGACAGGCCCAACGCGCTGATTCGCGCGGCAATGCGATCACCCAGTGTCATGGATAGCGGTTTATAGATTAAACTATAAATCGGCAATTCATTTATCTATTGCCTAGACGATAGATTGGTGCATTATAGATTTATCGATACAGACGGAGATCCACCATGCCATCCCCCACCACGGGGCAGCCGCGCACCGGGCGCCTGCATTGCCCCCATTGCCACCAACCGGGTCAACGGCGATCGAGCCGGCCGGTTACCGACACCCACCGCGAGATCTATTACCAGTGCACCAATGTGGTTTGCGGCCATACCTGGAAGGCCAGCGAGACATACGACTATGGCCTGGTGCCCAGCGCCACGCCAAACCCGCAGGTGACGCTGCCGCAACGACCGGGGCGGCCGTGAGGCCCGCCTCAAAAACGAGGTATATCCCGTGAAAACTAAGGAAATTGAGTACTGGTGGTGGACAGGGCTAGATTCGAACTAGCGTACGCTTGCGCGGGCAGATTTACAGTCTGCTGCCTTTAACCACTCGGCCACCTGTCCACACCAGATTTGCCGGTGCGAGGAGCGCCTTTTTCAAGGCTTTCCTGCATTTGAATGGGCCGTTTCGCTGCAAGCGATCCGGTCCGTCCGGCCGAGTGAGAGGCCCTTTGGCGAACCATCGCTTGCCTGTCAATGGGGGGGCTGGCTAAGGGCGATGCAGTTTTCGATTTTTATGCACAGGTGTTCGCAATGCCCCGCCACGATGATGACCAAGACAAGCGCCACGACAGTGGCAAGAAGAGCCGCTCATTGCGCGGCCGGGCCGGACGCAACCAGGGTGGGCGCGGATCGGGCCGTGGCAGCACCGGCACGGTGCGGCTGTGGGGCCGCCATGCCGTGGAAGCAGCGCTGACCAACCCCAACCGCACCGCCAAGAAGCTGTGGGGCACGCGCGAGGCGATCCAGGAAATGCTGGACAACCATGACGCCGAACTGCCACGCGATCTGCCGGTGGAATATGCCCAGGCGGTGGATCTGGGGCGCCTAGTGGCGCGTGATGCGCCGCACCAGGGCCTGGTGCTGGAATGCCTGCCGCTGGACGATGTGGCGCTGGACGATGTGCTGGAAGAGGCCGAGGGCCGCACCCTGGTGCTGCTCGATCAGGTCACCGATCCGCACAACGTGGGCGCCATCCTGCGCAGCTGTGCCGCATTCGACGTGGCCGCGCTGATCACGCAGGATCGCCATGCCCCGCCCGAATCGGGCACTTTGGCCAAATCGGCATCGGGCGCGCTGGAATCGGTGCCGTGGGTGCGGGTGGTCAACCTGGCACGCGCGCTCGAATCGATTTCCGAGGCCGGCTATTGGCGAATCGGCCTGGACGGCGAAGGCGAGGCGGAATTTCCCCATGCCCTGCCCGCCGGCCCGGTGGCGCTGGTACTGGGCGCCGAGGGCGAAGGCATGCGGCACAACGTGATGCAGCATTGCGATGCCATTGCCCGCCTGCCGATCAGCGGCGCGATCGAAAGCCTCAATGTCTCCAACGCGGCCGCCATCGCCCTCTATGCCGCCGCCACGCGCCCGAGCGTGGACGACTGAACCGCCTTTGTGCGGAACACGGGAATTCTTTTTCCACAAAAGAGGCCGCGTCGGCATGCGACGCGGCCTCTTTTTTTGCCTTGCGGCGCGATGGGGTCAGTTCACCGCGTCCTTGAGCCCCTTGCCGGCCTTGAACTTGGGCTGGGCCGAAGCCTTGATGGCCATCGGTTCGCCGGTGCGGGGGTTGCGGCCGGTCGACGCCTTGCGCTTGGCAACCGAGAACGTGCCGAAGCCGACCAGGCGCACTTCCTCACCCTTGGCCAGCGCGCCGGAAATCGATTCGAACACGGCTTCGACAGCCTTGATGGCATCGCCCTTGGACAGGCCGCTGACATCGGCGACGGCGCTGATCAGATCGTTCTTGTTCATGTGCGGAAACCCCCTACCAATCTACTGGACAGCAAATGTTGGAAAATCGTGATTTCGGGTGCGGCGGAAAAGAGCCGAGAAAAAAAGCGCTGTCAAAGGCAAAAGCACGCAAAACCCGCAATTTATCCCCGATGGCAACCGACTTTGCGGGCAGGCAAAAGCCGCGCGCAACGATGTTGCGCGCGGCTCCCGTCAAACTACGGTAGAAACTGCGCTCAGTGCGCGGTGCGTGCCGCTGCCGGGCTGCCGCCCAGGGGGGCCGCCGCCGGCTGCGTGGCAAGGTCGTCGGCTTCGGTCCATTCGATCGCTTCCACCGGGGCAACCAGCGCCCGCGCCAGAACCTCGTCGACATGCGACACCGGCACGATCTCCAGCCCTTCGCGGATATTGGCGGGGATTTCCGCCAGATCCTTGCGGTTTTCCTCGGGTATCAGGACCGTCTTGATGCCACCGCGCAGCGCGGCGAGCAGCTTTTCCTTCAATCCCCCGATCGCCAGCACACGGCCGCGTAGCGTCACTTCCCCGGTCATCGCCACATCGGCACGCACCGGAACACCGGTCAGCGTCGAGACCATCGCGGTGACCATGCCGATGCCCGCGCTCGGCCCGTCCTTGGGCACGGCGCCTTCGGGCAGGTGGATATGCAGATCCTTGCGCTGGAAGATCGACGGCTTGATGCCATAGGCCGGGCTGCGCGCCTTGACGAAGCTGAACGCCATCTGGACGCTTTCGCTCATCACTTCGCCCAGCTTGCCCGTCGTGCGCACCGCACCCTTGCCGGGCACCGTCACGCTTTCGATCGTCAGCAATTCGCCGCCCACTTCGGTCCAGGCGAGGCCCGTGACGGCGCCAACCTGGTTTTCCTCGTCAGAGACGCCGTGGCGGAATTTGCGCACACCGGCGAACTCGGCCAGGTTTTCAGGCGTGATGGTCACGCTCTTTTCCTTGCCTTCCAGAATCTTGCGCAACGATTTGCGCGCGAGCCGGGCCACTTCGCGCTCCAGCGTGCGCACGCCCGCTTCGCGGGTGTAATAGCGGATCAGATCGCGCAGCGCGTCCTGCGTCAGCGTGAACTCACCCTTGCGCAGGCCGTGTGCTTCCACCTGCTTGCTTACCAGATGGCGCTCGGCGATTTCGACCTTCTCATCCTCGGTATAACCTTCGAGGCGGATGATCTCCATGCGATCGAGCAGCGGCTGCGGCAGGTTGAGGCTGTTGGCCGTGCACACGAACATCACGTCGGACAGGTCGATGTCCAGTTCCAGGTAGTGATCCTGGAACTTGGCGTTCTGTTCGGGGTCGAGCACTTCGAGCAGGGCCGAAGCGGGATCGCCCCGGAAATCCTGGCCCAGCTTGTCGATCTCGTCGAGCAGGAACAGCGGGTTGGAGGCACCAGCCTTGCGCAGGTTGGTGACGATCTTGCCCGGTAGCGAGCCGATGTAGGTGCGGCGGTGGCCACGGATTTCGGCCTCGTCGCGCACGCCGCCCAGCGACTGGCGGATGAACTGCCGGCCGGTGGCCTTGGCGATCGACTTGCCCAGCGAGGTCTTGCCCACGCCCGGCGGGCCAACGAGGCACAGGATCGGTCCCTTGAGCTTGTTGGTGCGCGCCTGCACGGCCAGGTATTCGACGATGCGATCCTTGACCTTGTCCAGCGCGTAGTGATCGGCATCGAGCACCGCCTGGGCGCCCGGAATATCCTTCTTGAGCTTGGAGCGCTTGCCCCACGGCAAGCCCAGCAGCACATCGAGGTAGTTGCGGATCACGGTGGCTTCCGCGCTCATCGGCTGCATGGTCTTGAGCTTTTTCAGCTCGGCATTGGCCTTGGCGCGGGCTTCCTTCGACAGCTTGAGGCTGTCGATCTTGTCCTGCAGTTCCTGGATCTCGTTGGCTTCCTCGCCGTCGCCGCCACCCAGTTCCGACTGGATCGCCTTGAGCTGCTCGTTGAGGTAGTATTCCCGCTGGGTCTTTTCCATCTGGCGCTTGACGCGGCCACGGATTTTGCGCTCGACCTGGAGCACGCCCAGTTCGCCTTCCATGAAGGAAAGCACCATTTCCAGGCGCTTGAGCGCATCGCTTTCCGAAAGCACGGCCTGCTTGTCGGCCACCTTGGCCGCCAGGTTGGCAGCCACGGCATCGGCCAGCTTGCCGGCGTCTTCGATATCGCCCAGCTGCTGCCCGGCATCCTGCGGCAGCTTCTTGGAAAGCTTGGCATATTCGGCGAACTGATCGACCACCGAGCGCATCATCGCCGACACTTCGGTGCCCGAGACACTGCCCGGCTCGATCGGCTCGACCTCGGCCATCAGCATGTCGCCGTGGCTGGAGCTTTCCGCGTTGAGCGTCTTGAGCTCGGCACGCTGGTTGCCTTCGACGAGGACACGCACGGTGCCGTCGGGCAGCTTGAGCAGCTGGAGTACCGTGGCGATCACGCCGGTTTCATAGAGATCATCGCGATCGGGATCGTCGCAGCCGGGGTCGAGCTGGGCCAGCAGGAAGATGTCCTTGGACCCGGCCATGGCCGTTTCCAGGGCGGCAACCGACTTTTCGCGGCCGACAAATAGCGGCACGACCATACCGGGGAACACCACGATATCGCGCAAGGGCAGCAGGGGATACAAAGTCATAAGTGCAAATGTCCGTCCCACCTGCCGCACATGAACCCAAACCGGCAGGGCTTGAGGCAGATATGGGGTGCAAGGCGCCGCCCCGCAATGCCCAAGCGCCAAGACGGTTGGGGATTGCCGGTTTTCAGCCTTTTTGCGTGGGACTTGGCCTGTGGGGCGGCGGTGCGCCGATCAGGGGGTGGTGGTGGCTGGTGCCGCTGCCGGGGTAGCGGCTGGCGCGGGCAGCACGATCGGGGGCAGCACCTGGCCATCCGGGGCGTGCGCCGGCCCGGTGGTCGCTGGCCCGGTGGGCGATGGCGCCGGTGCCGCGGGAGTCATCGCGGCAGGCGGCGTCTGCGCATCGGGGACCGGAGCGACCTTATCCTTGTGCTTGTGCCCCTTGAGCTCGTCGATCTGCTCCTGGCGGGCCGCGAGATAACCTTCCTTGGCGGCGAGATAGGGATCGCCAGCCTTGCGCATCGCCTGGATGCGGCGGTCATCGTCGAGACGATCGTTGAGCGAACGCACCACGAAGCTGCCGGTGACATAGGCAGGGCTGCGCAGCGGGCCGCCCACAATCGCCGGCAGGAACGCACGATCGAGGCCCAGGCCGATCACGTCGCGCAGGGTGGTGGGCCCAACCAGCGGGACGAACAGGAACGGCCCTGGCCCCACGCCATAATAGGCAAGGGTATAGCCAAAGCCGTTGCGGCGATAAGGCAGCTTGAACGGCTTGGCCACGGCCACATCGAGCAGGCCGCCCACGCCGATGGTGGAATTGATGGCGAAACGGCCCAGCGTTTCAGCAGCCTTGCCGGGCTTCAACTGCAGCAGGAAATTCAGCGCGATAACCGGCTCGGTCAGGTTGGTGAAGAAATGCCGGAAACCCGTGCGAATGGGCGCTGGCACGATCGAGCCATAGGCCTTGGCAGCCGGCCCGATTACCGCGCGGTCAACCGCCTGGGTGGCGGCAAAGGTCACCTTGTTGAGCGCGATGACCGGGTCGCCAGGCGGTGGGCCGCGCCGCGCGTTGACGACAATGGCGCCTTCGTCAGCTGGCTGCGTCTCGGCAGCGGTATCGTTGGCGGCAACCGGCGTGACCGTGGGCAGCACGATGACGGGGAGAATCTGGCCATCGGGTGCGCGGGCGGGCGCTTGTTCTGGGGTAGAAGGTACGGCCGGCGCGGTGGCAGGAGCGGCAGGCGCGGTCACGGCAGGGGCAGATGCGGCAGGGGTGCCCGCAACCGGCTGCGGCGGCGCGCCATCATCTATCGGCGTGGTCCCGGCCAACGCAGCGGCAAGCAATACGATCATCATGTCCCCGTAGTCGGTCTCACCATGACTGGGCGCTGAACGAAAGACCGATCAGGCGCGCAGCCATGGGGAAACAACGGTAATCTTGAAAGGTTGCGCCGCCGCTCAGAACGGCAGCTTGAAGCCCGGCGGGATGCCCGCCGCCATCTGCACTTTCTGCATTTCTTCGGCAGCGGCGGCATCGGCCTTGGCCCGCGCATCGTTGAACGCGGCAGCGACTAGGTCTTCGAGAATGCCCTTGTCGGCCGGAACCAGCAGGCTGTCATCGATCGACACGCCGATCACGCGGCCCTTGGCCGAGGCCTTGATGGTGACCAGGCCACCGCCGGCAGCGCCCTCCACCTCGATCGCATCGAGGCGGCCTTGGGCATCCTCCATCTGCTTCTGGATGGTTTCAGCGGCCTTCTGTGCCGCCTGGATCATTTCTTCCATGGACTTCATGCTTGTCTGCTCCGCGCAGGCGACCACGGCCGGCGTTCAGCCGTGGCGGGGTTGGATTCGTCGAGAATTTCAGCGCCGGGAAAGGCTTCAAGCGCAGCGCGCACCAGCGGATCGGCACGCATCGCGGCTTCGGCCTCGGCCTCCAAGGCGGCCTTGGCTTCCACCAGGCTGGGCTGCGCGCCCTGGGCCGCTTCGCCATCGAGCCGTTCCACCAGCCAGGCCTGGCCGGTGATGTTCTGCAGCGCTTTCTTGATGTCGGGCGTGGGATCGCCCGGCAGGCCCGGCGCCAGCTGATAGCGCAGCGTGCCCATGCGCAATTCGATCAGGCGGACCGACAGGCGCATGGTGGCGCCGGTGAGCGGCGAGACCTCTTCCACCTGCTCCACCAGGGCTTGCCAATCCATGGCGATACCCGTGGCGGGCGCTGACGGCATCGCTGCAGCCGGGGCGCCATCGGACGTGGGCTGCGCGGCCATGCTCGCGGCCAGGGCAGGCCCTTGCGCCAGCATTTCTTCCAGCTTGCGCACCAGGCCGCCGGGATCGGGCATGTCGGCCGCGTGCAGCACGCGCAGCAGGGCCATCTGCGCCGCCACCAGCGGATCGGGCGCGGTCTTCACCTCGTCATGGCCCTTGAGCAGCAGTTGCCACAGGCGGTGCAACTGCCCGGGCGCCAGATCGCCGGCCCAGCCCTGCAGCGCCGCGGCCTCTTCGGCCGAGCGCGCCTCGCCCTCTGGCCCGCTGATCTGGGTGACAGTGACCTTGTGCACCAGATCGAGCTGCGCGCGCAGCATGGCGACCGGCTCGATCCCCAGGGCATATTGATGCGCCACTTCAGCGAGCAGCGCGGCACCATCACCCTTGAGCATGGCGGCAAACAGGCGGCGTTGCAGCGTCTTGTCGGCCAGGCCGAGCATGTCCTGCACTTGCGCGGCCGAAACCGTGATCACCGAGCCATCGCCGCTGCTCGCCAGATCGGCATGGCTGATCGCCTGATCGAGGATCGAAAGCCCGTCACGTGCCGAGCCTTCGGCGGCGGCGGCCACCATGGCCAGGGCCTCGGCCTCGGCCTCGACCCCTTCGGCCTTGCAGACGTGGCCGAAATGATCGGCCAGCAGCGCGGTCGGGATGCGCCGCAGATCGAACCGCTGGCAGCGCGAGAGCACCGTGACCGGCAGCTTGTCCACCTCTGTCGTGGCGAACAGGAACTTCACATGCGCCGGCGGTTCTTCCAGCGTCTTGAGCAGCGCGTTGAACGCGTTGCGCGAGAGCATGTGCACTTCGTCGATGATGTAGATCTTGTAGCGGGCCGAGACAGCGGCATAGCGCACCGCCTCGATGATCTCGCGCACGTCGTCCACGCCGGTGTGGCTGGCCGCGTCCATCTCGATCACGTCGATATGGCGGCCTTCGGCAATGGCCTGGCACGGTTCGCACTGGCCGCACGGGTCGATCGTCGGGCCGCCCTGCCCGTCCGGGCCGATGCAATTGAGGGCCTTGGCGATAAGGCGCGCGGTGCTGGTCTTGCCCACCCCGCGCACGCCGGTCATCAAGAAGGCATGGGCCAGCCGGTCACGCCGGATCGCGTTGGCCAGGGTTTGCACCATGGCTTCCTGGCCGATCAGCGCGGAAAAGGTTTGCGGGCGATACTTGCGCGCCAGCACGCGATAGGGCTGTGCCGGCGCAGCGGCCGGTGCCGGCTTAGCGGCAGGCGCTTGCACAGGCTGGGGCGCAACGGGCGCAGGCTTGGCCACGGGCGCGGGATCGCCGAACATCGCGCCCTGTCCAGCCGCTTCGAGTTCGGCCGCGCTGGGCGCAGCCTCTTGCGGCGGGGCATCGGGGGTTTCGGGTTCGTGCCCAAACATGTCGGTTGAATCGGCCATCGCGCCCCTAGGTAGGCGCAAAGGCTGCAAATGTCGAACGGGGGCAAGGCGGTTTCCCGCAAGCTTGCGCCGCGATTCTGATTTGATACCAATTTGTGATGCCCACGATCCTGCCCGGCCGCCGCACCGCCCAGACCACCACGCCGCTGGTCGTGTTCCTGATCGGCATGCGCATCAACCGCTTCCGCGCCGTGCGCGAATGGCTGCCCGTGTCGCGCGCGATGGGCCCGATGCTGGCCGAGCTTTCCGCCGCGCCCGACAGCGGCTTCCTGGGGTACGAACCCATGCTGCGCGGGCTGCGCACGATCATGCTAGTGCAATACTGGCGCGATTTCGACAGCCTGGAAGCCTATGCCCGCAGCCGCGACCACACGCATTGGCCAGCCTGGGTCGCGTTCAACAAGGCAGCGCGCCAGCAACGCGGCGGCGTGGGCATTTTTCACGAAACCTATGCCGTGCCAGCCGGCGGCAGCGAAACCATCTATGTGGATATGCCCGCGTTCGGACTGGGCAAGGCGATGGGCCTGGTGCCGGCGGCGGAAGGGCGCGAGGCGGCGCGCGAGCGGATGAAGGCATCCGGGCAGCAGGCCTGATCCGATCGACCAGGCGGCGGCGCGTTACAATGTGAGGGTGAGAAGGAGCCGGGCGACCCGCCGCAATCCGTTGTGGCTGCTTCCTTCCGGACCTGACCAGGTTGGCGAACGCAAACGTCCGCCCGACTCCCGGCCCGCCCTATGGCGCCGGCGCGCGCCGATTGCAAGCGCCGGCTTGATCAATCAGCGGAAATTGTCAGCGTAGCTTTGCAGCTTGAGCCGGCGCGGCGGCGTGGGCGTGACATGCACGGCAATGCCATACTTGTCGGCATAGGCGCGAGCGTCTGCCTCGGTCTCGAACGTAAGGATGACTTGCTGCTGGGTATCGCCGGAACCGGCCCAACCCATCAAGGGATCGGGGCGCTTGGCCTCGGCCGGGGCGAATTCCAGGAGCCAGTCGGCAGTCCGGGCCTTGCCGGACTGCATGGCATTCTTCGGGCGCTGATAGATGCGTGCAGGCATGGGCGGTGCTTTCGTGCGTTTCGCGGCGCAAATCAAGAGGGATAAGGGAACTACCAGAACCTAGCGCAACATGCGCGCCACCAGGCGGCGGGCCGCTTCGCTTACGTCATCCCAGGCTTCGAGAAAATCCTGCTCGTCGCCGTAATAGGGATCGATCACCGCCTGCCCTTCCCGGCCCGGCACCAAATCCATCAACAGGCCCATCCGCGCCAGGGTGCGGCGCGGGGCCATGCGCCGCAGATCCTGCAGGTTCTGCGAATCGAGCGCATAGATCTGGCCAAAGCGGGTGAAATCGGCCTCAGTCACCTGGCGGGCACGATAGCGGGAAATGTCGATACCGTGCTGCAAGGCCACCGCCTGCGCACGCGGATCGGGCGGATTGCCAGCGTGCCAGCCGCCAGTGCCGGCCGAATCGATGGTCACGGCCAGCCCGGCCTTGACCGCCTCGGCCCGGAACGCAGCCTCGGCCAACGGCGAGCGGCAGATATTGCCCAGGCAAACAAACAGCACGGCTGGCTGGCTCACCGCATTCCCTTCCACATGAACCCTGCGCAGGCATGTGGTGAGTCGGGCGCACGCACCGCATCCGGCGCGCGGCCTGGCGATGCCCGTCGCAGCGCAATAAAATACGCTGCAATGCAAAAAGTCCAGCGCCAAGCCGCAGGAAATTGCAGACGGGCGGATTTGCCCTGGATGATCAGGCCCCGTCGACCGCGCGACGACCCAGCGCAGGATCATCGGTGAAAAACCCGTCCAGCCCGGCGGCAAGATAGGCGCGGATTTCCGCAACACTGCCGCTTTCGCAGCGCAGCGCGGTGCCGCACTGGCGCAGGCTGGCGGGCAGGAATTGCGGTTCTGGCCGGAATGTATAGGCACCCACCAGCAGCCCGGCACGGTGCGCATCGGCGATGATCGGCTGCGGCGGCGCGAGGTGTCCGTCTGCCGTTTCGGGCATCAGGGTGCGGCTCCATGGCGCGATCCAATCGGCATAGCCGGCCACATCGTCCAGGCCACTGGCCGACAGCATCGCGCCATAGGTGAGCGTGCCGCCGCTGGCGATGGCGTCACCGGTGCGCTTGTCGGGTTCATCGGCCAGTTGCATCAGCGCGATGTTGCGCCAGGGCGCCAGCATGCCGCGCAGCCGCTTGAGATTGGCCACTTCGAACGATTGCACGATCACCGGCGCCTGTTGCAGCCAGGCATGGGCGCGAATGGCCGCCAGCAGCTTGGCCTCCATATCGTGGCCCAGGCTGTGGAAATAGCTGGAATGCTTGATTTCGGGAATGATCCCCAGCGGCCGCTGGCGCCCGCGCGCGGCCTTGGCGGCAAAGGCCACGATCTCGTCGAACGTCAGCACCGGGAACTGCCCGTCGAACGCCATGCTCTCAGGACGCAGCGTGCCCAGCCGCTCCTTGGCGCGCAGGGTCTTGAGTTCGGCCAGGGTAAAGTCCTCGACGAACCAGCCTTCCTGCCGCTCGCCATCGATGACCTTGGTGGTCTTGCGCGCGGCAAATTCGGGGTGGGCGGCCACGTCGGTGGTGTCGACGATATTGGGTTCATGGCGCGACACCAGCACGCCATCGCGGGTGGGAACCAGATCGGGCTCGATGAAATCGGCGCCATCGGCCACCGCGCGTTGATAGGATGCCTGCGTATGTTCGGGCCGGTGCGCGCAGGCGCCGCGATGCCCCAGCACCAGGGGATGCGCCGTCCGGGCGTGGCGGCCATGGCGCTGGGCCAAGGTGCTGGCCAGAGCGCGGGCGCCGGGTAGCATGGCCGCGCCGGCCCCCATGGCCAGGATCGAACGGCGCGAAACAGTCATGGGGTTCATCCTTTTGCCAATGCCATGGGCGCCCTGGACAGGCTTTGCGACAGGATCATGACGAGGCCGCGCGGACAGGTCCAGAGGCCGCTGATGGGGCCCCAGGTTTCTCTTTGCCGTCGATAACGAGACTCAGTGATTTTTTGGCTGGTGCGCACGGATATACGCCTGGCCAGCGGATTTAGCAGCAGCGTCTATTTGAGGCTCGGCAGCTTCCAAGGCATGATTCACCGCCATGCGCATGTCGTTGGTTTGCTGAGGCCTCAACGCTCCCATTTTTTGCCCTGCCGATGACTGCGAAAAAGCCGCAAACTCAGCAAGCTCAGCAGAACTCAGGATTTTTCGGACATCGTCGCCCATCGCGACCGCAGGAGTGGCCATCACCAGTTTCCGGCCAACTGGGCCAGAGTAAAATGTGATTGCGGCTTGAAGCTCCGCCGGCGACATCTTGGCAGCATAGGATGCGGCAGCGTTGCTCTCCAACGATGGAATAAGGGCTGTCAGCACTTGGTCCAGCTTCATGGACACTGCGTTGACGATTGTTTCGAGCAGGCCGGGCGTACGCTGCATGGCCGCTTGCACCTGAGGGTTTCGGAGCATGGATGCGCGGAAGTTTGTCGCATAAGCCTTTGCGGTGTCTCGCCGGATCATTTCGGCTGGAAATGTCAGGGCGACCAACCGCGAAGCGAGCGGGTTGGGACTCGAGTCCCCGGCCGTCGCAGCAACAGCCTGCCAAGATGGCACCGCCATCAAGCAAGAACCAAGCAAAGCAAGAGCCAACGAAGTCTTCACTGCCACCCCCAAACTTAACGCACAACACTGCCTAACTGGATCAGGTTAAGGGAAAACTTCTGGATGGCGGATTGCGCAAGGGGCAGCGTTGATAAACCGATATCGGCGTCATTTTGGCGTAACCAGCCATGGGAACTTCTCCACGCCACTCAGCGCAGCGAGATCACTTCCACCTGCGGCAAGGGCGCGGCCCCGGGCTGTTCGGCCCAGTGGCGCACCAGCAATACGCCACCGTCGGCGCGCAGGGCATCAACATGGGCCGTGTCGATCGTGGCGAAGACCCATTGGCCCACGCCTTCCTCGCCCAGCGCCAGCACGCCATCGGCCGGCATGCCGCCACCGGCTGGCGCTGCATCAGGCGGGCCATAGACCCCGGCCGCGCCACGGTTCACGTCGACTGCCGGAGACCAGGCGGCATCGCCCACAGTGGGAGACTGGATGGCATAGCATTGCCCCTCCAGCGCGCGGGCCTGGCTGCCCAGGCGCACCCGCCAATAGCCGTGCAGCGTATCGGTACAACTGGGCACGAGCAGAACCTGCGCGCCCGCTTCCACTGCCGCGCGCGCCAGCAGCGGAAATTCGCTGTCGTAGCAGATCACCACCACCAGCCGGCCCAGCGCGGTATCGAACAGGCGCAGGCCATCGCCGCCGGTGATGAACCATTCCTCGCGCTCGAAGCGGGTCATGATCAGCTTGTCCTGGCTGGCCATGGCGCCGCTGGGGGCAAACAGCCGCGCCGTGTTGCACACCTGGCCATCGGCGGTGCGACGCGGGGCGCTGGCAGCGAGGATGTGCACGCCATGGGCCTGCGCCAGCCGCGCGTGCAGCGCATCGACCTGCGGCAGCAGGGCCGATACCGTATCGATCGATCCGGCCAGATCGCCCATCGTTGCCGGGTCCAGGCTGGCCAGTTCCATCGCGCCGTATTCGGGAAACACCAAGAGCGCCGCGCCGCCGGCCACAGCCTGTTCCACCCAGGTGGTCAGCTTGGCTTCGTAGGCGGCCCAATCGGCCAGGCGGTCGATCGGATATTGTGCGGCGGCAACGGTGAAACGGGGCATGGCGTGCCTTTTTACGACAGGGACTTGAGCCAGTACTGCATCGGCTTGGCACTCTCTTGCGCCTCGCCATGGTCTTTCCACGGCAACTCGGTCACCAGGCCCGGCACCAGGGCATAACCGCGCGCCTGCCAGAAGGCATCGAGCGGGCGGTAGCCGGCAGGGCGGGCGGGATGGTCGGCGGGACGAATCACTGCGGCAAAGCAGGCAGCCTGTGCCCCGGCAGCGCGGGCAGCATCCTCGCGATGATCGAAGAACGCGTGGCCAATGCCCTGCCCGCGATATTCGGGCAGCAGCACGCTTTCGCCAAAATAGAACAGGTCTTGCGTGGCGATGCCGCGCTGTTCGAAGGGCATGCGAAAGGCCGCCTTCTGATGCCGCATCGGCGCGGCGGTGGCCGCCCCGACAATGCGCACGCCATCGAACGCAGCGACCAGCACGGCGCCGGGCGCGGCGGCATATTCGGCGAGATAGCGCGCCTCGTAAGCACGATCCCCGTCATAGAGATAGGGCCAGGCGGCAAACACGGCGATGCGCAAGGCCGCCAGGTCATCCAGCGCGGCGCCCACTTCCGCACCGCTCAGCGGGCGGACGCTGACGCTCATGCGCCGACGACCTGCGCGGTCCAGTCAGCCAGGTTGTAATACATCGTCAAGCGGGTGATCTTGCCGCCTTCGATCGCCAGAAAGGCGCCGGCCGGCAGCACATAGGTTTGCCCGGCCGCCTCGGGCAGGCCTTCGTCGGTGGCGAGATAGCTGCCATGGACGACGAATTCGGCGGCGGCGCGGCTGCCGTCTTCGCTGGCCATCAGCACGATGTCTTCGAGGCGTTCCTTGTAGCACCGCTCCATATGGCCAAGGAACGTGGCAAAGGTGTCCTTGCCCACCTGGCGGCTGCCCTGGTTGATATCGTGTGTCACGTCATCGGCCAGGCACGCCAGCATGCCGTTCCAATCCCCGGCGTTGAAGGCGGCGTAATAGGTTTCAAGCAGGGCCAGCGTGGCGGCGCGCGACATGGGCGGGTCTCCGTGGAAAGGCAGTGTCGCCACAGCGCTAGCCGATCAATCCGCTGGCTGCCACAACCCGTTTTGGCATGCTGTATTGCCCATATGCAATGAAGCGGCGCGGGAACAGGCCCGCGCCGCTTGCATCGATCCACCTGAGGGGGGCAGCCTGAGGGAGTGCAGGCCGAGAGGGCGATCAGTCGAACAGCTTGTTGGCCGTGTTGGCCACGCGGCGGCCGAGATAGCGCGCGCCGTCCAGTTCGATCTCGCTGGGCTGGCGGCTGCCGTCGCCACCGGCGATCGTGCTGGCGCCATAGGGGGTGCCGCCGTGCACGGCATCAAGCGTCAGCTGGCCCTGGAAGCCATAGTCGAGGCCAACGATCGTCATGCCGAAGTGCAGCAGGTTGGTCAGGATCGAGAACAGCGTGACTTCCTGGCCGCCGTGCTGGCTGGCGGTGGACGTGAAAGCCGCGCCGACCTTGCCGTTGAGCGCGCCCTTGGCCCACAGCCCACCGGCCTGGTCGAGGAACGCGGCCATCTGCGAGCTGATACGGCCAAAGCGGGTGCCGGTGCCGACGATGATGGCATCGTATTCGGCCAGTTCGGCAACGGTGGCGACAGGGGCCGCCTGATCAAGCTTGAAGTGGGCAGCCTGCGCCACTTCGAGCGGGGCGGTTTCGGGCACGCGCTTCACGTCGACCGTGGCGCCGGTTTCGCGGGCACCTTCGGCAATGGCGTTGGCCATGGTTTCGATGTGGCCATAGCTGGAGTAATAGAGAACCAGAACCTTGCTCATCACACATCATCCTTGGGCAGAGAGGGTAAACTTGGGTGACGCAGCCGGTGGATCATCGAGGGATCAAGCCACCGCGCCGTGCCGTCTTGCCCAGTCTTGTGCCGCACCAGCGACATTCAAGATAGGGCGATAAGATCGGATTAAATGTTCTGAAATGCCGAACGCCCGGCCAGCGTTTGCGTTTCCGTGCTTTTTCGCATATGGGCGAATGGGAATGCCCCGGCCCACACGATGCAGTCGCCACGCGGCTCCCTCGTTTGCCGGGGTTTCTTGTTTTTCCATGGGGGCGGGCCGAATCGCCCCCGCCGCGCAGGAAGAAGCCGCATGTCGCGTCGCCGCCAGATCTACGAAGGCAAGGCCAAGATCCTTTATGAAGGCCCCGAGCCGGGCACTCTCATCCAGTATTTCAAGGATGATGCCACCGCGTTCAACGCGCAGAAGCGCGGGACGATCAACGGCAAGGGCGTGATCAACAACCGCATCAGCGAGTATGTGTTCACGCGCCTGGCCCACATCGGCATTCCCACGCATTTCATCCGCCGCCTCAACATGCGCGAGCAGCTGGTGCGCCAGGTGGAAATCGTGCCGATCGAAGTGGTGGTGCGCAATGTGGCGGCCGGTTCCATTTCCAAGCGCCTGGGCATTCCCGAAGGCGAGCCGCTGCCCCACACCCTGATCGAATACTATTACAAGGACGATGCGCTGGGCGATCCGATGATCGCCGAAGAGCACATCGCCTGCTTCGGCTGGGCCAGCAACGAGGAAATGCAGGACATTTCCTCGATGGCGATCCGCGTGAACGACTTCCTGGTCGGCATGTTCGCGGCGATCAACATCCGCCTGGTGGACTTCAAGCTGGAATTCGGCCGCATCTGGGATGGCGACTATAGCCGCGTGATCCTGGCCGACGAAATCAGCCCCGATGGCTGCCGCCTGTGGGACATGGTCACCGGCGAAAAGCTGGACAAGGACCGTTTCCGCCGCGACCTGGGTGGCGAGGAAGAAGCCTATCAGGAAGTAGCGCGCCGCCTTGGCCTGCTGGACAACGACGGGCCGAGCGAAGTGCTCGACCTGGGCGCGCACCGCAAACTGCGCTCCAAGAAGTAAGCGCTGCGCCAGCGTCCGCCTGGGCGCGTGGGCACAGACAACAGAAAGGGCCGGCAACCTGGTTTCCCGGCCCTTTCGCGTGGGCGCTGGATATTTGCCTAACGCAAGGTGCGGTGCACTGCGCAGCGCGGCTTGAACATATCTTAGCCTCCGCATCCCTAGGTTCGGGCCATGGAAACGCCATGCCCCTGTTTCCGCCGCCGATGCGGCTTTCAGGCGCGCTAACGCGCGATGGCCCGCCTGCCCCGCTTTCGCGCTGACGCGCTGGACCTGATCGCGTGCAGCCGCAGCTTGCGCGGGCGCATCGCGCTGACCGGGGTGCTCGTGCCGCTAACCGTGGTGATGGCGGTAGTGGCGATCGATGGCATCAGCCTGTCACTCGTCCTGCTGGTCCTGGCCGCGCTGTCGCTTTCGCTGTGGTTCACCCGCGATCTGCTGATGGCGATCGCCGGCCCGCTCAACGCCCTGTCGGAAGCCAGTGCGCGCTATGCCAAGGGCGAAGCCACGCGCGTGGCCGAAGACGGCGATGCCGAACTGGCCGCCCTTGCCCGCGAGTTCAATGCCATGGTTGCCGCGGTGGACGAGCGGGAACGCCGCATTGTGCATGCCGCGCTGCACGATGGGCTTACCGGCCTGCCCAACCGCAGCTTCTTTGCCGAAAAGTTGGAGCGCGCGGTGGCGCGCCAGAACGATGGGCACCGCACGCTGGTGGCCTTCATCGACCTCGATGATTTCAAGCTGATCAACGATACGCTGGGCCACCCGACCGGCGATGCACTGCTGCGCGAAGTGGGACGACGGCTGCAGGCAGCCTTTCCCGATGCGATGATCGCGCGCTTTGGCGGGGACGAGTTCGGTATGCTGCTGCCCGCGCTGCCGCGCGATGCCGATTGCGCCGGCTTTGCCCGCAAGCTGCATGGCCAGATCAACTGCCAGGTGTGCCTGGGAGAACGTCTTGTGCCGCTGACCGCCAGCTTTGGCATCGCCATCGGGCCGGGCGACGGGGCAGACAGCCATACCTTGCTGCGCGCGGCAGACCTCGCGCTCTATCGCGCCAAGGACGATGGCAAGGGCACCTATCACTTCTTCGAAGCGAGCCTGGACGAACGCGTGCGCCAGCGCCGGGAAATGGAGGAAGACCTCGCCCAGGCGCTGCACCAGGGCGATTTCACCCTGGCGTTCCTGCCCACCTTCAGTCTGGCGCAGCGGCGCATCGTGGCGTGCGAGGCGCTACTACGCTGGAACCACCGCACGCGCGGCCCACTTTCGCCCGTCAGCTTCGTTCCGATTGCCGAGGAATGCGGCCTGATCATCCCGATCGGCGAATGGGTAATTCGCCAAGCGTGCCAGCAGGCCGCGCGCTGGCCGGGAGACGTGGCCGTCTCGGTCAACCTTTCGGGGCGGCAACTGGCCCATCCCGCGCTGTTGCCCACGCTGGTCCAGGCGCTGGCCACTTCCAACCTGCCCGCCAGCCGGCTGGAACTGGAGATGACCGAGCGCGTGCTGGCGGCCAATGCCGATCGCAACCAGGCGACGCTTGCGGCGCTGCGCCAATTGGGCGTGCGGGTGGCGCTGGATGATTTCGGCATGGGCTATTCCTCGCTGCATCACCTGCGCACCTTTCCGGTGGATACCTTTAAGATCGACGGCAGCTTTGTGCGCAACTTGCGCGGACAGGTGGAAGCGCAAGCGATCGTGCGGTCGATCACCACGCTGGCCGGCGCGCTGGGCATCGCCACCCTGGCCGAAGGCGTGGAGCAGGCCGAAGACCTGGACCTGCTGGCGCAGCAGGGCTGCGACCTGGCACAAGGCTATGCGATCAGCCCGCCACTGCCCGCGGCCGAGGTGGCGGCCCTGCTTGCCGCGCAGGAGGCTGACTGCGTCCGCCGTGCGCTGCGCTGACCCGGTGTTCGTTACCAGATAAGTCCTTGCGGCGGCACGGCAGGAGCGGCACACCGGCGGCAATGATGCTGCCTGTCTCGTTTCGCCCGTATCGTGCCCTACCGCTTGCCGTCGCGCTGTTGCTGGGTGCGTGTACTGACCTGGGCCATGGGCCGGTTGCCGGCCTGCCCCAGGCCGCACCAGCGCCCACCTGGGTTTTCCAGAAGTCTGACCTGCCGCCCGATCCGCGCTTTCGCTTTGGCCAGCTGGCCAATGGCATGCGCACGATCATCGTGCCCAATGGCATGCCCAAGGGCACGGTGCAGGTGCGCCTGGACGTGGCGACCGGATCGCTCGATGAAACCGCGGCGGAACGAGGGTTTGCCCATTTTGTGGAACACATGGCGTTCAACGGCAGCACCCATGTGCCCGAGGGGGAGATGGTCCGCCTGCTCGAACGCAAGGGGCTGGCATTTGGCGCCGATACCAATGCCCAGACCAGCTTCGAGCAGACCACTTACATGCTCGACCTGCCGCGCAACGATCCCGACCTGATCGATACCGCGCTGATGCTGATGCGCGAGACGGCCAGCGAACTGACCTTTTCGCCCGGGGCGGTGAACCGCGAGCGCGGCGTGGTGCTGTCTGAACTGCGCGACGGGCAAGGCTATGCGCTGGACAATTTCCACGACCAGCTGGCGTTCTTCTATCCCAAGGCCACCTATCCCCAGCGGCTGCCAATCGGCACGGTGGCCACCATCGATGCCGCGACGGCGCAGGCGCTCAAGGATTTCTGGCACCGCCACTATGTGCCGGCCAAGACCACGCTGGTGGTGATCGGCGATGTCGATCCGGCCAAGGTGGAACAGGCGATTGCCGCGCGCTTTGCCGATTGGCAAGCCGCCCCGGCGCCGCCCCGGCCAGGCCAGGGCAAAGTCTTGCCCGGCCAGCATGGCAAGACCGATCTGTGGACCAACCCGGCCCTGGCCGAACGCGTGACCGTGGCGCGCCATGGGCCGTGGCTCGATGAGCCAGACACCATCGCCAGCCGGCGCGAGAACCTGCTGCGCCAGATCGGCTATGGCATCATCAACCGCCGCTTCCAGACTCTGTCGCGCCAGGTCGATGCGCCGTTTCGCGGCGCCGGCTTTGGCACGGGCGACGTGTTCAAGATCGGCCGCACTACCAACCTCATCATCGATACCGTCGATGGCGGCTGGGCCAAGGGCCTGACGGCGGCAGGCAGGGTCTGGCGCGAGGCGATGGCCCAGGGCTTTACCCAGGCCGAGATCGACGAGCAGGTGGCGAACCTGCGCATTGCGATCGAGAACGCTGCCGCCGGCGAGCAGACGCGCAACAACGCCACGCTGGTCAACCTGGCGCTGTCGCTGTTGCATGACGATATGGTGCCGACCACGCCATCAAGCGGCCTCGAACGCTTCAACGCCTTTGCCCCCACGATCACGCCCGCCAGCGTGATGGCGGCGCTGCAGCGCGAGGCGGTGCCGCTGGACAAGCCGCTTATCCGGTTCCAGGGGCGCAAGGCCCCGGTCGGCGGCGCCCAGGCACTGCGCCGCGCCTGGCAGGCCGCGATGGCCGCGCCGCTGGACGCGACCAAGACGGCCACGGCCGCGCCATTCGGCTACACCGATTTCGGCACGCCCGGCACGGTGGTGGCCGACAGCACCGATGCCACGCTGGGCATTCGCCGCATCCGCTTTGCCAATGGCGTGATGCTCAACATCAAGCGCACGCCGCTGGAAACCGATCGCATCCACGTGCGCCTGGCGCTGGACGGAGGCGAAATGCTGGAAACCCGCGACAATCCCCTGGCGGTGGACATGGCATCGAGCGTGCCGGCCGGGGGCCCGGGCCGCTATAGCCTGGACCAGTTGCAGACCATGCTGGCCGGCCACGCCGTGGGCACCAGCTTTGCCGCCAGTGGCGATACCTTTGGCACGGGCAGCACCACGACGCCGCGCGACCTGCTGCTGCAATTGCAGGTCATGGCCGCCTACCTCACCGATCCCGGCTATCGCCCCGAGGCCGAGCAACTGTTTCACCAGGGCATGGCCAACTATTTCGCGCAGCTCAACGCCACGCCGGGCTCTGCCCTGACGGCCGCGCTGGGCGGTATCCTGTCGGGCAACGATCCGCGCTTTACCCTGCAATCGCCGCAGGCCTACCAGAAGCTGGGCTTTGCCCAGTTGAAACCGGTGCTGGGCGATCGGCTGGCGCATGGTGCGCTGGAAATCGCGCTGGTCGGCGATGTGGACGAAGCGGCCGCGATTGCCGATGTGGCCCGCACGTTTGGCGCCCTGCCCCCGCGCGAACCAGCGTTCGGCGCCTGGACCCAGGCGCGCGAGCGCCGCTTTGCCGCCGTTCCTGGGGTGCAGGTGGTGCGCCACCATGGGCCGGCCAACCAGGCGATCGTGCGCATGATCTGGCCCACAACCGACGATCACGATCCGGTGCAGACCATGACGATGGAACTGCTGGAGCAGGTAACCGGGATCGAGGTGCTCGACACGGTGCGCGAAAAGCTGGGCAAGGCCTATTCCCCCGGGGTTTCGAGCGACATGTCCGATGTGTGGACCGGCTGGGGCACGTTTACGGTGCAGGCCTCGGTCAACGTGGCCGATGTGGCGGCGACACGGGCCGCGCTGGTCCAGACGATTAGCGATCTGGCTGCCCATCCGGTGGATGCCGATGTGCTGGAGCGCGCGCGGGCGCCGATGCTGGAGCGGCTCGACAACGCGCTCAAAGGCAATGGCGGATGGGTGGCGCTGGCCGCGCGCGCGCAATCGCGGCCCGATCGCATCGCCCGGTTCCAGGCGGCGCGTGCCCGGCTCACGGCCCTCACCGCCGCCGATGTGCAGGCCGCCGCCAAGGCCTGGCTTGCCCCGGCCAAGGCCGTGACCGTGCTGGTCCTGCCCGATGGCGTGCCCGCACCGCAATCATGACCCGGCGATCAAGGAGCGCCATGCGCGCAAGACTTGCCCTTGGCGCCAGACGGGGGCATAGGCGGCGCCGAGTCCCATATCCCACGATCCGCCTGTTTAAGTGAAAGGCCAAACGCCGATGAAGGTCCGTGTCCACGTCAGCCTCAAGAACGGTGTGCTCGATCCCCAGGGTCGCGCCATCCACCATGCGCTGGAAGGGCTGGGCTTTGCCGGCGTCAAGGACGTGCGCGCCGGGCGCCTGTTCGAACTGGACGTGGCCGACGACACCAGCGACGACGCGCTGGACGACATGTGCCGCAAGCTCTTGGCCAACATGGTCATCGAAAATTATCGCATCGAGAAGGTTGCCGCCTGATGCCGTTCACCTCTGCCGTCATCACCTTCCCCGGATCGAACTGCGACCGCGACATGGCGGTGGCGGTGGAAGAGGTCTGCGGCGGCACGGTACACCGTGTGTGGCACGGTGATGCCACCCTGCCCGAAGGCCTTGATTTCATCGCCGTTCCCGGCGGGTTTTCGTATGGCGACTATCTGCGCTCGGGCGCCATGGCAGCCCGTTCGCCGATCATGCAGGCCGTGGTCGAGGCCGCTGGGCGTGGCGTGCCGGTGCTGGGCGTGTGCAACGGTTTCCAGATCCTGACCGAAGCGGGCCTGCTGCCCGGCGCGCTGATGCGCAATGCCGGCATCCGCTTCGTCTGCCGCGAAGTGCCGCTCAAGGTGGAAAACAGCCAGTCGCTGTTCACCCAGCGCTATTTCAAGGACCAGGTCATCACCATTCCGGTGGCCCACCATGACGGCAACTATTTCGCCGACGCCGAAACGCTCGATCGGCTGGAAGGCGAAGGCCGCGTGGCGTTCCGCTATGCCGAACCGGTCAACGGCTCGCAGCGCGATATTGCCGGCGTGCTCAACGCAGCGGGCAACGTGCTGGGCATGATGCCCCACCCCGAACGCATGATCGAAGCCGCGCAGGGCGGCACCGACGGGCGCAAGCTGTTCGAAGGCGTGCTGGCCGGGTTGAACGTTTCGGCTTGAGGGCGGTGGGGGGTAACATTCCCTCCCCTAACCCCTCCCGTAAGCGGGAGGGGGATTTAAGAAGGCCCTGCTTTTGCGGGGCCTTTTTTGTTGCTCCCCTCCCGCGTGCGGGAAGGGCTTCCCTCTAGACTCCCCTCCCGCTTGCGGGAGGGGCTGGGGGAGGGCCTGTTAAGCCCCCCACTCCATCACTCCACCGTCACGCTCTTGGCCAGGTTGCGCGGCTGGTCCACGTCAGTGCCCTTGGCCACGGCAACGTGATAGGCCAGCAGTTGCACCGGCACGGCATAGACCAGCGGCGCGATCAGCGGGTGCACCTTGGGCATCTCGATCGTGGCAAGGCAGCCCTCGCCTGCTTCGGCCAGGCCTTCCGCGTCAGAGATCAGCACGATCTTGCCACCACGCGCGCGCACTTCCTGCATGTTGGAAACGGTCTTTTCGAACAGCGGCCCTGACGGCGCGAGCACGATCACCGGGACGGATTCGTCGATCAGCGCGATCGGCCCGTGCTTCATTTCGCCCGAGGCATAGCCTTCGGCGTGGATATAGCTGATTTCCTTGAGCTTGAGCGCGCCTTCCAGGGCCAGCGGATAGTCCGGCCCACGGCCCAGATAGAGCACGTCGCGCGCCGGGGCGATCAGCGGGGCCATCGCCGCGATTTCCTCGTCATGCGAGAGCGCCGCGTTGAGCGCGGCCGGCGTTTCGGCCAGCTGGTTGACGATCAGCGCCTCCTCTTCGCGCGTCAGCCGCCCGCGTTTGACCGCCAGGTGCGCCGCCAGCGCGGCGAGCACGGCAAGCTGGCAGGAAAACGCCTTGGTCGAAGCGACGCCGATTTCGGGTCCGGCATGGGTGGGCAGCAGCAGGTCCGCCTCGCGCGCCATCGAGCTGGTCGGCACGTTGACGACCACGGCGATGGTCTGCCCGGCGGCCTTGCAATGACGCAGCGCCGCCAGGGTATCGGCGGTTTCGCCCGATTGCGAGATGAACAGCGCCAGGCCACCGGGCTCCAGCACGGGATCGCGATAGCGGAACTCGCTGGCCACATCGATGTCCACCGGCAGGCGGGCAAACTGCTCGAACCAGTATTTCGCCACCATCCCGGCGTAATAGCTGGTGCCGCAGGCGACGATCGTGACGCGGTTGATGCTGGCCAGGTCGAAATCGATCTGCGGCAACGACACGGTCTGCTCCACGCGGCGCAGATAGGAACGCAGGGTCTGCGCCACCACGATCGGCTGCTCGAAGATTTCCTTCTGCATGAAGTGGCGATAGTTGCCCTTCTCGATTGCGGCGGCGGTTGCGCCCGAAGCGACGATCGGCCGGGTGACCGGCTGGTTGTTCACATCGAACACTTCGACGCCGTCACGGCGCACGATCACCCAATCGCCTTCTTCCAGGTACGACACCCGCTGCGTCAGCGGCGCGAGCGCCAGGGCATCGGAGCCCAGGAAGGTTTCACCCTCGCCATAGCCAACCACCAGCGGCGAGCCCAGGCGCGCGCCGATCAGCAGATCGGGATGCTGGCGGAACGCAATGGCCAGGGCAAAGGCGCCGCGCAGCTGCGGCAGCACGGCCTTGACCGCCTCGGCCGGGCTCTTGCCCGCCTCCACCAGCTCCGAAACCATGTGCGCCACCACTTCGGTGTCGGTCTCGCTTTCAAACGTGCGGCCGCGCGCGATCAGCGCCTCGCGCAGGGAGCGGAAATTCTCGATGATGCCGTTGTGGACCAGCGCCACTTCGCCGGTCGCATGGGGGTGTGCGTTGCTGGTGGTGGGGGCGCCGTGCGTGGCCCAGCGGGTGTGGGCAATGCCGATCAGGCCCGGCGCGGGATTGACCGCCAGCTCCTTGACCAGGTTGTTGAGCTTGCCCTCGGCGCGGCGGCGCACGAGTTGCCCGTCGAACACGGTGCAGACCCCGGCGCTGTCATAGCCGCGATATTCCATGCGACGCAGGCCATCGACCAGCCGGTCCGCGACTTCTTCCTTGCCGACGATTCCGATAATTCCGCACATGGATTGGGGCCCACACTTTCTTCAGGATTGGGAGATAACGCGAATGGCCGGCATCATGGCCGGATAATTCTTGGCATTTCGTGTCTGTCCGGCCTCTTGCGACCCGCCTGCTTTCGACCGGGTGAACCGGCAGATGAATTCGCGGACATGATCGCGGCCGGGTCAGGCAAAGGGGCCTACTTCTTGCCTTCGGCCTTCTTCTTCTTCATCGCATCGTGAAAGCGATCGGCCCAGCCCGGCTTGACCAGTTGCTCGGCCCGCACCAGGCGCAGTTCTCCATCAGACACATCGCGCGACACCGCGCTGCCCGCCGCCACGATGGCATCGGCGCCAATGCGCACGGGGGCGATCAGCGCAGAGTTGGAGCCGATGAAAGCGCGCTCGCCAATCACCGTGCGATACTTGAAATAGCCGTCATAGTTGCAGGTGATCGTGCCCGCGCCGATGTTGGCGCCGGCGCCCACTTCAGCATCGCCCAGATAGGTCAGGTGGTTGGCCTTGGCACCGGCACCCAGGCGCGCGTTCTTCACTTCCACGAAATTGCCCACGCGGCTGTTCTGCTCCAGCGTGGCGCCGGGCCGCAGGCGGGCGAACGGCCCCACCGACACGCCGCTTTCCACGGTGCAGCCTTCGAGATGGCAGAACGCGTGGATCACCACATTGTTCGCAACGGTGACACCTGGACCAAACACCACGTTCTGTTCCACCGTCACATCGCGGCCGAGCACGGTATCATGCGAGAACCACACGGTTTCGGGCGCGACCAGGCTGGCGCCGTCGGCCATTGCCACCAGGCGGCGGCGCTGCTGCCAGCGGCCTTCGGCCTGGGCCAGTTCTGCCCGGCTGTTGATTCCGGCCACTTCGTCGGGATCGTCGGTCACCACCACGGCGCTGGTCTTGCCCGCGGCATTGGCCACGTTGACGATATCGGTGAGGTAATATTCGCCCTGGGCATTGTCGTTGCCCACTTGCGCCAGCAGCGCGAAGAGGTCGCCGCCCTTCACCGCCATCAGCCCGGAATTGCACAGCGTGCAGGCGCGCTCGGCCTCGCTCGCGTCCTTGTGCTCCACCATCTTCACCACGCGGTCACCCTCGGCGATGACCCGGCCATATTGCAGGGCATCGTCAGGGCGGAAGCCGAGCACGACCACGGCCGGGGCATCGGCCGCATGCAGCCGATCGAGCATGGCCTGCATCGTCTGCGCGCGCACAAACGGCACGTCACCATAGAGGATCAGCACATCGCCAGCGAAACCGGCCAGCGCATCTTGGGCCTGCTGCACGGCGTGGCCGGTGCCCAGTTGCGGTTCCTGCACCGCAATCGTGGCACTGCCGCCCAGCGCCTTTTCCAGCTGGTCACGACCATGGCCGGCCACCACCACCTGATGCGCCGGCGCCAGTTGCGCCGCGCTGGCCATGAGATGCAGCAGCATCGGCCGCCCGGCGACCGGATGCAGCACCTTGTGCAGATCGCTTTTCATGCGGGTGCCCTTGCCTGCAGCAAGGATGACAAGAGCGAGAGGAGCGGTGGCCGAGGGCGACTGGGTTTGCGTGGTCATGGCTGCATCCTTGCCAGCTTATGCTTGCAGTTTCCAGAACGGGTGGGCACTGGCTTGCAACATGACCGATTTTCCATTTTCCATCGTTGGGTTCGATCTGGACGGCACCCTATGCGATACCGCCGCTGACCTGGGCAACGCGCTCAACCGCACGCTGGAATATGCCGGGCGGCAGACCTTCCCCCTCGATGTGGTGCGCCGCTTCATCGGCGGGGGATCGGGGCAGATGCTGCGCAATGCCCTGGCCGAAAGCGGCGGCTATGACGAGGCAGAGTTCAAGCCGCTGCAGGATCGCCTGTTCGCCTATTACGGCGAGGCGATCGCGGTGCATTCCCGGCTCTATCCTGGCGGGGCAGAAATGCTCGACGCACTGGCCGCGCGCGGCGTGACCGTCGCGGTGGCGACCAACAAGCGCGAGGAATTCGCGCGACAGTTGCTGGACGAACTGGGCCTTTCACCCCGCTTTGCCACGATAATCGGCGGCGATACGCTGGGCCCGGGCAAGGCCAAGCCGGCGCCCGACATGCTTGAGGAAATGATCGCGCGCTGCGGTGGCGGCCGGGCCGCGTTCGTGGGCGATACCACGTTCGACATTGGCGCGGCGCGCGCGGCAGGCCTGCCGGTCGTGGCGGTCAGTTTCGGGTTCCATGACCTGCCGCCGCCGCTCCTGGGTGCCGACGCGGTGATCGATCACTTCGATGCGCTGGTGCCAACGCTGACGGCGCTGGGCTGAGCATCGAGCAGCGCGAGCAGCCCACGCTCGTCGCGCGAGAGCCATTGCGTGGCGCGGGGCAATCGCAGCCCCGCGCGCCATTCCGCCTGATCGGGCACGAGGGCCAGCACGGCGGGATGGATGTAGCTCTTGCGGGCAATCGTGGGTGTATTGCCCAGCCGATCGGACACCTGCGCCAACAGTTCCTTGAGCGGCACGTTCTGTTCGGCATGGGCCAGCGCGCCAAATGCCAGAACGCTGGCATGCCAGGTGCGGAAATGCTTGGCGGTGAATTCCGCCCCGGTCACGCTGCGCAGCCAGGCGTTGATGTCGGCCGAGCCGACCGGACATGGCGCGCCATCTTCGCCCAGGTACTGGAACAAGTGCTGGCCGGGCAGGTCCTGCATTCGCCGAACGAAACGCACGAGGGCGCGATCGGTCAGGCGCATGTCCCGCTCCACGCCCGACTTGGCGCGGAAGCGCAGCCGCAGGCTTTGCCCGCGCAGTTCGACATGCTTCATGCGCAGCGTCGTGGCGCCAAAGCTGGCGTTGGCGCGGGCATAGGCCTCGTTACCGATGCGAATCGCACCGGTGTCGAGCAGGCGGACCACCGAGGCGATGCAGCGTTCTTGGCTGAGCCCCCGGCCCGATAGCGCCGCTTCGACGCGGGCGCGAATTTTGGGCAGCAGCGCGCCGAATGCCGCGCAGCCGTCAAACTTTTCCGCCTCGCGCGCGGCGCGGAAATCGGGGTGATAGCGGTATTGCTTGCGGCCGCGCGCATCGACACCGGTCGCCAGGATATGGCCATGCGGCATCGGGCAAAACCACGCGTCGCGATAGGCCGGCGGCAGCGCCACCGCATTGAGGCGGTCGATCTCTGTCCGGTCGGCGATGCGTTGCCCGGCATGATCGCGATAGCACCATCCGCGCCCCGCACGCCGCCGCGTGATGCCCGGTGCACTATCGTCCACATACACCAGTCGGCTCTTGCCCGATTCCTGCAAAACGGCTTTCCTGTTCAACGCTTGCCTCTCCGACAGGCCAACGCCACAACATGTCTTGCAGTTCCCCCGGCGCCTCGTCAGAATGATAGGCAACCTAACAAACTTCCGTTGCAGAGGAACGACCATGTCCGAAGAATATACGCCGCCCAAGGTCTGGACCTGGGACAAGGCCAACGGTGGTGCTTTTGCCAGCGTCAACCGCCCCACGGCCGGCCCCACCCACGACAAGGATCTGCCGGTGGGCGAGCACCCGTTCCAGCTCTATTCGCTGGGCACGCCCAATGGCCAGAAGGCCACGATCATGCTGGAAGAGCTGCTGGAAGCCGGCATTGCCGAAGCCGAATACGATGCCTGGCTGATCAAGATCTTTGAAGGTGACCAGTTTTCATCGGGCTTTGTCGATATCAACCCCAATTCCAAGATTCCCGCGCTGGTGGATCACAGCGGCGCCACCCCGTTCCGCGTGTTCGAATCCGGCGCGATCCTGATGCATCTGGCCGAAAAGTTCGGAAAGTTCCTGCCCACGCAAAACCCGGCGCGGGCGGAATGCCTGTCGTGGCTGTTCTGGCAGATCGGCTCTGCCCCGTTCATGGGCGGCGGCTTTGGCCACTTCTACAACTATGCCCCGATCAAGATCGAATATGCGATCGATCGCTATGCCATGGAAACCAAGCGCCTGTTCGACGTGGCCAACCGCCGCCTGGCGGAAAGCCGCTACCTGGGCGGCGAAGACTACACCATCGCCGACATTGCCGCCTATACCTGGATGGGCAATCTCTATCGCGGCGAAGCCTATGGCGATGCGGCCACGTTCCTTTCGATGCACGAATACGAGCACGTCGGCCGCTGGGTGGGCGAGATCGACCAGCGCCCCGCCGTGCTGCGCGGGCGCCTTGTGAACAGCGCCAAGGGGATCGCCGAACGCCACAGCGCTGCCGATTTCGACAGCCTGCCGCCCGAAAAGCTCAAGGGCATCGTCAAGGGTTTCTGACCGCCCTGAAACTGGTCCGCGGCACCTGCCCCCTCCCCTTCGGGAGGGGCGCAGGCATCGCCAAGTTATCCCCAGCTACCCCCTTCCCATTCACGATTGGCCCGCTATAAGCGCGCGCTCTGCTGGGGCGTCGCCAAGTGGTAAGGCACCGGTTTTTGGTACCGGCATTCGCAGGTTCGAATCCTGCCGCCCCAGCCAATATTGCGGCCCATTTTGACCAACAAGGTCTCATGGCGTCGCAAAAAATGTACTGTTTTCAGCGACTTATTTCGTATATTCTGCCCCACCCCGGAGCCATTCCGATCAGGCAGTTTCATGCGATTTGTTGGTCACCCTGTTGGTAAAAACAGGCCTCGAAGGCAGTGCAAAGGTCCTGGCAGGATCGGATCCGCGACAGCTGAGCCGGAGTCCCGACCATGCTGACCGATCAACTCATCATTTCCCTTGTTGCCCGGACTTCGCCGATCAAACGCTCAGACGGTGGCGGCCTGCACATCGTCGCCATGCCCAACGGCAAGAAGCGCTGGCGCCTGGCCTATCGGTTCGACAACAAGCAAAAGACCGTCGATGGCGGCGAGTATCCTGGGACCAGCCTTCACCGCGCCCGGGTCTGGGCGGAAGAGATGAAGGAACTTGTCGCCAACGGCGTCGATCCGATCGCCCACAAGAAGGAAGCGAAGTTCCAGGTCGCGGCCAATCAGACGACATTCGCCACACTGGCGCGTGAATGGATCGAGGCACGCCGGCCAGCTTGGTCGCCGCGCTACGCGCGATTAATCGAGGGCCGCCTGCAGAACGACATCCTCCCCATCATTGGGGACAAGCCGATCAGATCGATCCTGCCTCGCACCATGCTGGAAGCGCTCCGGGTCATCGAAGCGCGAGGGTCGTATGAGATGGCGCATCGCATCAAGAACCACTGCAGCGAAATCTTCCGCTTCGGCATTCCCGACGGGCGCTGCGAAAGCGATCCCTGCCGCGATCTGTCGGCGGCGATGATCAAACCGCCGCCAGTGCGCCACCGCGCCAAGATCGAGATCAAGCAGCTCCCGGAATTCTTTGCCCGTCTCAACGCCGACGGTGGCTCGCGCATGAGCCATCTCGCGTTGCGCTGGACGATTCTCACGATGGTGCGGACCCAGGAGACTCGATTTGCGCAGTGGAGCGAATTCGAAGGGCTTGGCGGTCAAGAACCGCTCTGGCGGATACCGCCGGAACGCATGAAGATGCGGTCGGAACACCTGGTTCCGCTCCCGCCTCAAGCCGTCGCTTTGCTGCGCGAGATTCGCGATGCCAACGTCTACGGTCGCGCGGGCAACGAACGCCTCGGGAAATTTCTCTTTCCCGTCGCGGGTTCACGGTCTGACGTGATCAGCGAAAATCGGATGCTCGAAGTGATGTATCGGATGGGGCTGCGTGGCAAAGCAACGGTGCACGGCTTTCGATCCTTGGCCAGCACTGTGCTCAACGAGTCGGGCAAATTCATGCCCGACTGGATCGAGATGCAGTTGGCGCACATGCCCCGAGGCGTAAGGGGCGTTTACAACTCGGCACGCTACATCCCGCATCGGCGCGAGATGATGGCCTGGTGGGCCAAATATCTCGATGCCGCCGAGGAAGCGGCCCCGATGGCTTTGGAGGGTTTCAAAATCGAAAAGCGAAAAGCGGACAAGGCGTTGGCCTGGTTTGAGACCCAGTGGTAAGGCGAATTTGACGTTTATGACTGACCCCCTAGTCGGATCAACGGTGGCGGCGGCTCGGTATGCGCCATGCCAGACGGGCTGACGTGCTCCCCTGAAATGT